>NZ_JBOGBT010000044.1:0-65703 GCF_051656365.1 Silvania sp.
TTTTTCCCGCCCTACGAATAAGGGTATGACCATGTGCGGATAAACCACCACATCGCGCAGCGGCAATACGGGGATTTCAATGCGTTCAGAACGCTCAGGATTCATAGAGCTCTCTCTTAGTTTAGTGTCCGCCAGGTAATCAGGTTGCGCGACTGTGCTTCATGCAACCACTAACATGTAATCCAGTATATGGGGATGATTCCCATACATTCAACGCCATGTTTACGGAAAAAGAAAAAGGGAGGATAAAATCCCCCCTTTTTGATTAACTGCTTGTATGAGTTGGTGAATTATTCGCCAGATGCCTGCTGGGCTTCCGGGGTACCGTAAATCAGCAGCGGCTTACTTTGCCCGGCGATCACGGATTCATCAATGACCACTTTTTCGACCTCTTCCATCGAAGGAAGATCGTACATGGTGTCGAGTAAAGCGGCTTCAACGATAGAGCGCAGGCCACGCGCACCGGTTTTACGCATCATCGCTTTTTTGGCGATGGCGTTCAGCGCTTCGTCACGGAACTCCAGCTCAACGCCTTCCAGATTGAACAACGCCTGGTACTGTTTAGTCAGCGCGTTTTTCGGCTCTTTCAGGATCTGAATCAGCGCTTCTTCGCTCAGTTCGCTCAGCGTGGCAACAACCGGCAGACGACCAATGAACTCAGGGATCAAACCAAACTTGATCATATCTTCTGGTTCAACCTGGGTCAGCAGTTCACCCTCTTTCGCTTTTTCAGACTTCGCTTTCACCGTGGCACCAAAGCCAATGCCTGAACCGGTTTCAACGCGGTTAGCAATGACTTTATCCAGACCCGCAAATGCACCACCACAGATAAACAGGATTTTGGACGTATCAACCTGCAGAAACTCCTGCTGAGGATGCTTACGACCGCCCTGAGGTGGAACTGCGGCGACGGTGCCTTCGATCAGCTTCAGCAGCGCCTGCTGCACGCCTTCACCGGATACATCACGGGTGATGGACGGGTTATCGGATTTACGCGAGATTTTGTCGATCTCATCGATATAAACGATCCCGCGCTGCGCTTTCTGTACGTCGTAATCGCATTTCTGCAGCAGCTTCTGGATGATGTTTTCCACATCTTCACCCACATAACCCGCTTCGGTCAGGGTGGTGGCATCCGCCATGGTGAACGGAACATCCAGCAGACGCGCCAGCGTTTCAGCTAACAGGGTTTTACCGGAACCGGTTGGGCCGATCAGCAAGATGTTGCTTTTGCCCAGCTCAACGCCGTTGCTGCTATCCCCGTTACGCAGACGTTTGTAGTGGTTGTACACCGCCACAGCCAGCACTTTTTTCGCCTGTTCCTGACCGATGACATAGTCATCAAGGTGATGACGGATCTCATGCGGGGTTGGCAAGGCGCTACGCTCGCGGTGCGGAGCAACTTCTTTAATTTCTTCGCGGATGATGTCGTTACATAAGTCGACACATTCGTCGCAGATATACACGGACGGCCCGGCAATCAGTTTGCGCACTTCATGCTGGCTTTTGCCGCAAAAAGAGCAATACAACAGTTTGCCCGAACCATCTTTGCGTTTATCTGTCATGAGTCAAAACCTCTTTTTAAGTTCTTTGTGCCGCACATGACGACGCAAATGCCAATCTGAGACGCGAGCTGCTGGTAAGCAGCGTGCCGCCCTATCTTAGTATAGCGGCACACTCGCGTCGTGGGCATCATTTACGGTGGGTCAAAATGGAGTCGACTAAACCGTACTCAACTGCCTCTGGTGCGGACAGGAAGCGATCGCGCTCGGTATCGCGCTCGATCTGCTCAAGTGATTGACCCGTGTGGTGAGCCATAAGTTCATTCATGCGCCCTTTTACCTTCAGGATTTCACGGGCATGAATTTCAATATCTGTTGCCTGCCCCTGGTAACCTCCCAGCGGCTGGTGAATCATCACGCGCGAGTTTGGCAGGCAGAAACGCTTGCCTTTCGCCCCTGCGGTCAGCAGGAATGCGCCCATCGATGCCGCCTGGCCCATACAAATGGTGCTCACATCAGGCTTGATAAACTGCATGGTGTCGTAAATAGACATCCCGGCGGTGATCACGCCACCAGGGGAGTTAATGTACAGGTAAATATCTTTTTCCGGGTTTTCCGCTTCCAGAAACAGCATCTGCGCCACGATCAGGTTAGCCATGTGGTCTTCGACCTGGCCAGTCATAAAGATAACGCGCTCTTTAAGCAGACGGGAATAGATATCAAAAGAACGTTCACCGCGAGAGGTCTGTTCAATAACCATTGGCACCAGCGCCATATGGGGTGCAAAGTTATCTCGTTCGCCACTGTATGACATGTCCGTCTCCTGGATAAAAAATGAAAATACCTGCTGTACTGATTGTAACCTTGCGGACGGATTATCAGCCAGTCTCTTTAATACTGCTTCCCCACTAATGGGGGCGGCTCAGCCCTATTTCAAGCATAACAATCTTTTGTTGTAACGCTAACACTGAAAAGGCGTTTTAGCACTCTTCCTGGTTTATAACTGTGATAAAAAAAACCCGCCGCCGGGAGGCAACGGGTTTTTGTTCAAACTTTAAACAAGCCTGGCAGAATTACGCCTGCTGGTTCATCAGTTCGTTGAAAGAAGTGGCCTTTTCAGACACTTTCGCTTTCGCCAGAACGGCTTCAACAGCCTGCTCTTCCAGTGCTACATTGCGCATGTTTTCCATCAGTTCTTTGTTGCTGCCATAGAACTCAACAACTTCTGACGGATCTTCATAGGCAGAGGCCATCTCTTCGATCAGACCTTTAACGCGGGTTTCGTCAGCTTTCAGCTCGTGGGTACGAATCACTTCGCCCAGCAGCAGACCAACAACAACGCGGCGTTTAGCCTGCTCTTCGAACAGCTCACGTGGCAGTTCCAGAGCCTGTTTCTCATTGCCACCGAAACGCTGTGCAGCCTGGCGGCGCAGAACGTCGATTTCGTTGTCGATGAGTGCAGACGGGATATCGATTTCGTTAGCCTGAACCAGACCTTCGATAGCCTGAGACTTAACGCGGTTACGCACGGCGCCTTTCAGCTCGCGTTCCATGTTTTTACGCACTTCTGCACGCAGACCTTCAACAGAACCATCTTCAACGCCGAAACGCTTGATGAAATCTGCAGTCAGTTCTGGCAGCTCGCGGTCTTCTACTTTCTTCAGGGTAATGGCGAACTTAGCCGCTTTACCTTTCAGGTTTTCAGCGTGGTATTCTTCCGGGAAGGTCACGTCGATAGTGAATTCTTCGCCTGCGCTGTGGCCTTTGATACCTTCTTCGAAGCCTGGGATCATACGACCCTGACCCATCGCCAGTACGAAGTCAGACGCTTTGCCGCCTTCGAACTCTTCACCGTCTACAGAGCCGTTGAAGTCGATGGTCACGCGGTCTTCTGCATCAGCAGCGCCGTCTTTGTCTTTCCAGGTCGCCTGCTGCTTACGCAGGGTGTCCAGCATACCGTCAACGTCAGCTTCGGTGACTTCAACAACCGGTTTTTCAACTTCGATCGCGTCCAGACCTTTCAGCTCAACTTCCGGGTACACTTCGAACTCTACAGAGTAGGTGAAGTCTTCGCCCAGTTTGTATTCGCCCGGAACATAGGTCGGGTTACCGGCTGGGTTGATTTTTTCTTTGATGATCGCATCAACGAAGTTGCGGCTCATCAGGTCGCCCAGCACGTCCTGGCGAACAGATGCGCCATAACGCTGAGCAACGACATTCATTGGTACTTTGCCCTTGCGGAAGCCGTCAATACGGACTTTCTTCGCTACGTTGACCAGCTCGCTTTTTACAGCGTTTTCGATGCTGTCAGCAGCGATAGTAATCGTTACACGGCGGCCAAGGCCTTGAGTGGTTTCAACTGAAACTTGCATCTTGTTACCTCAAAAAAATCACAGTGCTCGGTCAACTCTGAATTTGCCTCGCAATACCGGGATGCTCTCTTAGCAGATTCACATTCCCTGTCGCCAGAATCATCCCGAAGCATTCATTAAGACGCGGCATTATAGCGGCATCACTTAGGTGAGTCGAGAACGGTTGCCCCATGTTGCTGCGGCTTTTTTCACAATTTAAGGCTATTTTTGGCCTTAAAATCGCGCCACCGCCTCAAAACCCGGACAAAACAAAACGGCCCGCAGGCCGTTTTAACGTCATCTTGATGCAACATACTGGAAAAGTTCCTGCTGTTGCAAACAGGATTTATTACGCGATAGTCCCGGCTCCCCGGCACGGCGGCGACGCGAAGATGGTATCCTGCAACCCTTTCCATTCCTTAATGGTGTAGGTGTGCAGCGCCAGCGCGTGTACGGTGGTGGAGAGTTCTTCCGTCAGGGTACCGTAAATCATACGGTGGCGATTAAGGAACCGCTCCCCGACAAAGCGATCGCTGACCAGCACGACTTTGAAGTGGCTTTCAGACCCTGCCGGTACGTTATGACGATAGCTTTCGTCGACGACTTCAAGGAACACAGGTTCAAACGCCGCCCTTAACTTATCTTCTATCTGTTCACGTATCATCATGAAATTACTCCTCCGACAACGCTGAGATGTCACCCATCCCTTTAAATGTTAGCCGCTTTTACCGCTTGCATAACAAGAAGACAACAAAAAATTAGCTTTCGTCTGATTTTCTCATTCAAAGGGATGAAGTCTTATAGGGGGGAAGCCGTTTTGTCGCCTGTACGACATGAAAGCGCCTCGGGTGGTCAGTTTTCAGACAAGGCGATGAATTTACATGCGTTGACTACTTCCCCTCGCCGTTGGCGATGTTATGATGGCGGCAATTTTTCTCTATATTATGCCTACGATTCGTTGAGAGCCCGAACATGTTAAAAAAACTCATTTTACCGCTGGTCGCCCTTTTTATGCTGGCTGGCTGTGCAACCCCTCCAACCACCATTGACGTCTCCCCGAAAATTTCCTTGCCACAGCAGGATCCGAGCCTGATGGGCGTGACCGTCAGCATCAACGGTGCGGACCAGCGTAAAGACCAGGCGCTGGCGAAAGTGACGCGTGAAAACCAGCTGGTGACGCTGACCGCCTCGCGCGATCTGCGCTTCCTGCTGCAGGAAGTGCTCGAGAAGCAGATGACCTCCCGCGGCTATATGGTTGGCCCAAGCGGTGCCGTTGATCTGCAGATCATCGTCAACAATCTGTACGCCGACGTCTCTCAGGGCAACGTGCGCTACAACATCGCGACCAAAGCCGATATCGCTATCATCGCCACGGCGAAGAATGGCAACAAGATGAACAAGAACTACCGTGCAAGCTACTCCGTTGAAGGCGCCTTCCAGGCAACCAATAAAAACATCGCTGATGCCGTGAACAGCGTGCTGACCGACACCATCGCCGATATGGCGCAGGACACCAGCATTCACGAATTCATCAAGCAAAACGCACGTTAATTGTGCCTGCTGACCCGGTGCCCTGCCGGGTCAGTTAACGCCCCATGTCCAGTCAATACTTACGTATTTTCCAGCAGCCAAAATCAGCTATCTTGCTGATCCTCGGTTTTGCCTCCGGTTTACCGCTCGCGCTGACGTCCGGCACGCTACAAGCCTGGATGACCGTTGAGAATATCGATCTTAAGACCATCGGCTTTTTCTCGCTGGTCGGTCAGGCCTACGTGTTTAAGTTTTTATGGTCACCGATGATGGACCGCTACACCCCGCCATTCCTTGGCAGGCGTCGTGGCTGGTTGCTGATCACCCAGGGTCTGCTGCTGCTGGCAGTGGCGGCGATGGGATTCCTGGAACCCACGTCGCAGCTGCGTTGGATGGCCGCGCTGGCGGTGGTGATCGCCTTCTGCTCTGCCTCGCAGGATATCGTCTTCGATGCCTGGAAAACCGACGTACTCTCCGCCGAAGAGCGTGGCACAGGCGCCGCCATCAGCGTGCTGGGCTACCGTTTGGGGATGCTGGTTTCCGGCGGGCTGGCGCTGTGGCTGGCGGATCGCTATCTCGGCTGGCAGGGAATGTACTGGCTGATGGCCGTGCTGCTGATCCCGTGCATGATTGCCACGCTGCTGGCGCCGGAACCGAGCGACGTGATCCCGGTTCCCCGCTCACTGGAACAGGCGGTCGCCGAACCGCTGCGCGACTTCTTTGGCCGTAACAACGCCTGGCTTATTCTGCTGCTGATCGTGCTGTACAAGCTCGGCGACGCGTTTGCGATGAGCCTGACCACCACCTTTTTGATTCGCGGCGTCGGTTTTGATGCCGGAGAAGTGGGCGTGGTCAATAAAACGCTGGGATTGATAGCTACCATCGTCGGGGCGCTGTATGGCGGGGTGCTGATGCAGCGCTTAAGCCTGTTCCGCGCGCTGATGATCTTCGGCATTTTGCAGGGGATTTCAAACGCCGGTTACTGGCTACTCGCCATTACGGACAAGCACATGTTCAGCATGGCGGCGGCGGTATTCTTTGAAAACCTGTGCGGCGGGATGGGAACAGCGGCGTTTGTCGCCCTGCTGATGACCTTATGCAACAAGTCCTTTTCGGCCACCCAGTTCGCCCTGCTCTCTGCGCTGTCTGCCGTGGGTCGGGTGTATGTCGGGCCGATCGCAGGATGGTTTGTTGAAGCGCACGGCTGGCCTGCGTTCTATTTATTCTCAGTGTTCGCGGCGATTCCCGGCCTGGTGCTGTTATTATTTTGCCGTCAGACGCTGGAATATACCCAGCAAACCGAACAATTTATGCCACGAACGGCCTATCCGACCGTCTATCGCTTTGCTTTAACGCTATTGCTGATTGGATGCGTCGCGCTGGCGCTGTGGCTGGTCGTGTTAATCATTAATGCCACGACCTCGCTGGCGCTACCGTTTACGGTGCTGCTGCTGGATATCGGCGCGTTGTTTGCCCTGACCGGGATCCTGACGGGAGCCCTACTGGATTACCTGGCACTGCGCAAAATCCAGGCAGTTTAAGGTCAGCTAAAACGTTATTTACCGTTGTAATAACGATGCGAAATTATAACGGTAAATAAATTTACGCTGGCAAAAATAATATTTGTTGATTTGTGCGACTAAGAATTCCGGAAATTATTGGAACCCGTATTAAACGCTATTTTCCATTAACCGATTCAGCAAAAGAAAGTTTAATTTTACGTTCTGCACTTGTCCTTTTATTGATAATAAATTGTTAATTAATTGTTTGTTTTTAGTAATGGTTATACCAATTGCCCGTTTTACCACTCCAGCAGAGGCGGTTTCGTTATAACGCCCACCCGACGGCGCTTGCACTGCAAAATCGTTAATATTTTGCAACATGTGTGACTTATCCGGCAGAACCCGGTAACACGGTCCTGACACAGGTCTAATGATGTTTACAGTAATGTAACCTTCCCGTAAAATGCCCCCACACTTTAAACGCCACCAGGTCCCCGTGGAATTGAGGTCGTTAAATGACACTTAGGAAATACAATAAAAGTTTGGGATGGTTGTCGTTATTTGCAGGCACTGTTTTACTCAGTGGCTGTGATTCTGCGCTTCTGGACCCCAAAGGACAGATTGGACTGGAGCAACGCTCACTCATACTGACGGCATTTGGCCTGATGATGATTGTGGTTATTCCCGCCATCTTGATGGCTGTTGGTTTTGCCTGGAAGTACCGTGCAAGCAATAAAGATGCGAAGTACAGCCCTAACTGGTCACACTCCAATAAAGTGGAAGCTGTGGTCTGGACGGTGCCGATTCTGATCATCCTGTTCCTTGCCGTACTGACATGGAAAACCACTCACGCGCTCGAGCCTGCAAAACCGCTGGTTCACGATGAGAAACCGATTACGATCGAAGTCGTCTCCATGGACTGGAAATGGTTCTTCATCTACCCGGAACAGGGCATTGCTACCGTGAATGAAATTGCCTTCCCGGCAAACGTTCCGGTTCAGTTCAAAGTAACGTCTAACTCCGTGATGAACTCCTTCTTTATCCCGCGTCTGGGTAGCCAAATCTACGCGATGGCAGGTATGCAGACTAACCTGCACCTGATCGCAAATGAAGCAGGCACCTTTGATGGTATCTCCGCCAGCTACAGTGGCCCAGGCTTCTCAGGTATGAAGTTCAAAGCCATTGCCACGCCTGACCGTGCCGCTTTCGACCAGTGGGTTGCTAAAGCGAAACAGTCTACGAACACCATGTCTGACATGGCCGCGTTCGACAAAGTGGCAACGCCTAGCGAATACAACAAGGTGGAGTACTTCTCTGACGTGAAACCAGATTTGTTCAAAGAAGTGATTGGCAAATTTATGGACCACGGCAAGAGCATGAACGTGACCCAGCCTGAAGGTGAGCATAGCTCGCACGAAGGAATGGAAGGCATGGACATGAGCCACGCGGAAACCTCTCACTAAGGGGCCGAGGAAGAAAATGTTCGGAAAATTGACACTGGATGCGGTGCCGTACCATGAACCTATTATCGTGGTTACGATTGCTGCAATTATCATTGGTGGCGCAGCCTTACTGGGCTTAATCACTTACTTCGGTAAGTGGAGCTACCTGTGGAATGAGTGGCTGACCTCGGTTGACCACAAAAAACTCGGTATCATGTACTGCATCGTCGGTATCGTCATGTTAATTCGTGGCTTTGCCGATGCAATCATGATGCGTAGCCAGCAGGCGCTTGCCTCTGCGGGCGAAGCAGGCTTCTTGCCACCGCACCACTACGACCAGATCTTTACCGCGCATGGCGTGATTATGATCTTCTTCGTGGCGATGCCGCTGGTTATCGGTCTGATGAACGTTGTCGTTCCGCTGCAGATTGGCGCGCGCGACGTTGCATATCCGTTCCTGAACAACCTGAGCTTCTGGTTCACGGTTGTGGGTGTGATCCTGGTTAACTTGTCTCTGGGCGTAGGTGAATTCGCACAGACTGGCTGGCTGGCTTATCCACCGCTTTCGGGAATTGAGTACAGTCCTGGCGTTGGCGTCGATTACTGGATTTGGGCGATTCAGCTCTCCGGTATTGGTACGACCCTGACCGGTATCAACTTCTTCGTGACCATTATCAAGATGCGTGCCCCTGGCATGACCATGTTCAAGATGCCGGTATTTACCTGGGCATCTCTGTGCGCCAACATCCTGATTATCGCGTCATTCCCAATTCTGACTGTCACCGTCGCGCTGCTGACCCTGGATCGCTATCTGGGCACCCATTTCTTCACCAATGATATGGGCGGCAACATGATGATGTACATCAACCTGATTTGGGCATGGGGTCACCCTGAAGTGTACATCCTGGTTCTGCCGGTCTTCGGTGTGTTCTCCGAAATCGCAGCAACCTTCTCGCGTAAGCGCCTGTTTGGTTACACCTCTCTGGTGTGGGCAACCGTGTGTATTACCGTACTGTCGTTCATCGTGTGGCTGCACCACTTCTTTACTATGGGTGCCGGCGCGAACGTAAACGCCTTCTTCGGTATTACCACTATGATTATCGCCATCCCGACCGGGGTGAAGATCTTCAACTGGCTGTTCACCATGTACCAGGGCCGTATTGTGTTCCACTCAGCCATGCTGTGGACTATCGGCTTCATCGTCACCTTCTCTGTCGGTGGGATGACGGGTGTACTGCTGGCGGTGCCGGGCGCGGACTTCGTGCTGCACAACAGCCTGTTCCTGATTGCGCACTTCCATAACGTTATCATCGGCGGCGTCGTCTTCGGCTGCTTCGCTGGCGTAACCTACTGGTGGCCAAAAGCGTTCGGCTACACGCTGAACGAAACCTGGGGCAAACGCGCATTCTGGCTGTGGATCGTCGGCTTCTTCGTGGCCTTCATGCCGCTGTACGTGCTGGGCTTCATGGGTATGACCCGTCGCCTGAGCCAGCAGATTGATCCGCAGTTCCACCCAATGCTGGTTGTTGCAGCGGGCGGTGCGGTGCTGATTGCTTGCGGTATTGCGTGCCAGCTGATTCAGTTCTACGTCTCTATTCGCGACCGCGAGCAGAACCGTGACCTGACCGGTGACCCATGGGGTGGCCGTACGCTGGAGTGGGCAACCTCTTCCCCGCCTCCGTTCTATAACTTTGCCATTGTGCCGCACATCCATGAGCGTGACGCATTCTGGGAAATGAAAGAAAAAGGCGAAGCGTATAAGCAACCTGAGCATTACGAAGAAATCCATATGCCGAAAAACAGCGGTGCGGGCATTGTTATCGCCGCCTTCGCTACGGTATTTGGCTTCGCAATGATCTGGCACATCTGGTGGCTTGCGATCGTCGGCTTCGCTGGCGTGATCATCAGCTGGATTGTGAAGAGCTTTGACGAGGACGTGGACTACTACGTACCAGTCCGTGAAGTCGAAAAACTGGAAAACCAGCATTTCGATGAGATTTCTAAAGCGGGGCTGAAAAATGGCAACTGATACCCTGGCGCACTCAACTGCCCATGCGCATGAACACGCGCACCACGACACAGGACCGATGAAAGTCTTCGGTTTCTGGATCTACCTGATGAGCGACTGCATTCTGTTCTGCTGTCTGTTCGCGACCTATGCCGTTCTGGTGAACGGCACAGCGGGCGGCCCGACCGGCAAGGACATTTTTGAGCTGCCGTTCGTACTGGTAGAAACTGCCCTGCTGTTATTCAGCTCCATCACCTACGGCATGGCCGCCATTGCCATGTACAAAAACAACAAGAGCCAGGTTGTCTCCTGGCTGGCGTTGACCTGGCTGTTTGGTGCCGGATTTATCGGGATGGAAATCTATGAATTCCATCACCTGATTGCAGAAGGTTTTGGTCCGGATCGCAGTGGCTTCCTGTCCGCGTTCTTCGCGCTGGTCGGCACCCACGGTCTGCACGTGACCTCGGGTCTTATCTGGATGGCAGTACTGATGTTCCAGGTAAACCGTCGCGGCCTGACCAGCACTAACCGTACCCGTATCATGTGCCTGAGCTTGTTCTGGCACTTCCTGGACGTGGTGTGGATCTGTGTGTTCTCTGTTGTGTATCTGATGGGGGCGATGTAATGAGTCATACTAACGATCATGGCGCTTCCCACGGTAGCGTAAAAACCTACATGACAGGTTTTATCCTGTCGATCATCCTGACGGTGATCCCGTTCTGGATGGTGATGAGCGGTACTGCATCTCACGCGGCAATCCTGGGCACTGTCCTGGTGACCGCGGTAGTGCAGATTCTGGTGCATCTGGTTTGCTTCCTGCACATGAACACCAAGTCCGATGAAGGCTGGAATATGACTGCCTTTGTCTTTACCGTGATTATCATCGCAATCCTGGTAGTCGGCTCCATCTGGATTATGTGGAACCTCAACTACAACATGATGGTTCACTAAGAGCGGCGAGTATGTTTAAGCAATACCTGCAAGTAACGAAACCAGGCATCATCTTTGGCAACCTGATCTCGGTGATCGGAGGGTTCCTGCTGGCCTCTAAGGGCAGTATCGATTACACCCTCTTTGCATCTACGCTGATCGGCGTGTCGCTGGTTGTGGCGTCCGGTTGTGTATTTAACAACTACATCGACATGGATATCGACAGGAAGATGGAAAGGACCAAGAATCGGGTGCTTGTCAAAGGCCTGATATCCCCTACCGTCTCGCTGGTGTACGCCACGTTGCTGGGTATTGCTGGCTTTATGCTGCTGTGGTTCGGCGCCAACCCTCTGGCCTGCTGGCTGGGGGTAATGGGTTTCGTGGTGTATGTAGGCGTCTACAGCCTGTATATGAAACGTCACTCCGTTTACGGTACGCTGATTGGTTCACTCTCCGGCGCTGCGCCGCCGGTGATTGGCTACTGCGCGGTCACCAATGAGTTCGACAGCGGTGCACTGATCCTGCTGGCTATCTTTAGCCTGTGGCAGATGCCGCACTCCTACGCCATTGCGATTTTCCGCTTTAAGGATTATCAGGCGGCGAACATTCCGGTTCTGCCGGTGGTGAAAGGCATTTCGGTCGCCAAGAACCATATCACGCTTTACATCATCGCCTTTGCCGTGGCGACGCTGATGCTCTCTCTGGGCGGCTACGCAGGATACAAATATCTGGTAGTAGCTGCGGCAGTGAGCGTTTGGTGGCTCGGTATGGCGCTGCGGGGCTATAAAGTGGAAGACGACAAGGTCTGGGCGCGCAAGCTGTTTGTGTTCTCGATTGTCGCTATCACCTCCCTCTCAGTGATGATGTCCGTCGACTTTATGGTGCCAGATTCGCATAATCTGCTGACCTACGTCTGGTAAGTTCTGACAGCCTGTTTATCAGGCCTGAAGACTCAACAGCCCGCAACCGTCATGGTTGCGGGCTATTTTTTTATTAGCACCGCATATTCCTCACTCTATTAAAAAAAATCAGTTCGCCCTCCATTAATATACCCCACCCCTTTTACATATAAAAAATCAATTATTAATACCAAACCAATAACATCATAATATTGGTTGAGTTAAAAAATAAAAATATATTATTTTGTATTCACTGATCTCTATCCCTAAGAGATTAATAGATGGTAATCTTGGGCCGTAAGCATGACGCTTACATTCTCTTGTTCATTTAATAAGGAAATAAAAGTGAAAGAATTAACACTGACTGAAATGGAATCTGTGTCCGGTGCCGGTATTCTGAGACTTCCTTGCGCATTCACCAGCTTTACCGTCCAATCCGCGTTTGGGCTGGTCAAAGCCGGTTTTGAAGTAGGCTATAGTACAGCTCTTAACATTGTGGATGGGACATTTGATATCGTAGATAATTTTTTTAGTGGCTCACCCATTAACCCTGACAGCATTATCGACGATCATGTGAACGAATTGACTTTTTCAATCTCTGGTATCTGGTCAAACTTTGTTGCTGAAGCTGCGACAGACTGGGGAAAATTTAACTACGCGCTGCAAAAATAAATAATAAAAGGCCTGTCAATGCTTTTATTGACAGGCCTTATTTTAACCATCCCATTACGACAGGACAACCCGCTACCAAAGCGTGGTTTGTTTATCAATGACTCCCCAACGTAAATACATATCACACGCCATCAGATAATCATTGTGCCAGCGCCAGTAAATATGCAGGTAATAATAAATCATCGCGGGCACGATACAGAGCAGATAATAGATTTCAAAATAGACATGCCATCCTACCAACGACAGGATCGCGCTGATGATGATTAACCACAGCGATTCGATAATCAACAACACGATCAATCTTGCCCATAACGGCATATCGTGTAACCCGCGCAATGGCAGGGATGCGGAGAAGTTAAAATCGATCTCCTGCAGGAACAAACGCCCCAAAAAAGCGTAGCGGCGTGAGGGGTGAATGAAGATCAGATTTATGGCAAGCACGATGGCACACAGAATTAGCATCGCAACCATCAGGCGCGCAGAAAAAAAACCCTCCAACAGCGAGAAATCATCGTGAACGCGCAGTGGACTGATAATCAGCGCGCTCATCAGAATCGTGAGCAACAGATTAAGACCCGCATAGCAATGTAAGTTGCGATACTTCACCCTGTCGACCACCGCCTGCTTCATCTGCCTCACGTAATAAAAACGGGCAAATCTGAATATCAGGTACATCAGCGCTGGTGAAGCCAGGGCAATGCAAGGCAATACATACCCAGGTGAGAGGTATTGCAGAAAGCCACTGACGATCAGATAAAAGAGTACCCAGCATAAAACGGTGCCGATCAGCGGATGCAAAAGCATGGCTTGATATCGTGACGGCAAGTTGCCTGGCACAGCGGATGCGTCAATTTTCTTGACCACACATTTGTAAGCCCAGTAGCCTCTCAGTTCATAGATAAAATTGAACGCGATTAAAGACAACACAATGCTAAGGCTCACGGCATCCCCCTTAACGAACGTGTATCCGTTGTTTTTCCAGTAAAAGCCCAGCAGCATGAAGGTAATGACGTACAGGTAAGGGATAAGCCGCTTATCCTGATAGCGAAAATAAGCCAGATAGTCAGGAATCATCATCGCCCCTTTATAGTCCGGTGACTTTTCTACAATGGATCAACGCTTCTGGCGTGAAACCGGTAAAGTCATTGAGGATCTGTCCCAGATAGGCTTTGTTACTCATTTCGACAAACATTACCGGCGGAGATTGTTGCAACAACGACGCCATTGAATGTGTCCACTGCACCGTATGGGTCAGATGCAAAGATAAGTTCTCTCTGATCTGCTCCGGGTTGAATTCCGCCTGCCCTGTCACATTCATCATCACATCATGTACCGGCGGGCGGATGTCGAAACCGGCCAGAGCGTCTCGCATCCGCTGAACGCCCTCACTCATCAGGCGCGTATGCCAGGCCCCGCTGACGCCCAGCTTCACAACGTCAAAACTAAAATCCATCAGGATGCGCGAGAACTGACTCAACTCAGATACGGTTCCACCAATGACCTGCTGACACGGACTGTTATCGCAACTGATGTCGACGGCCATACCTGAACCTGAAATCAGGTTCTTCATTGTCTGGTAATCAGCACCTTTAACGGCCAGCATGGCGCCTTTATGACGTTGACTGATGTCATGCATGATATTGGCCCGGACGTCGATCATGCCAAACAAGGCTTCCAGCGTTATCGCGCCTGCAGCATAGAGTGCGCTGTATTCACCGACGCTGTGTCCGCAGGCGCCCACAATGTGTGCAGGTTCAGGTTGTTCAGCCCAAAGACGGTAAAGCATCACGTTAATTGCCGTCACCGCAACCTGCTGTACCGTGGTCTGAATCAGGCGATTCATCGGTCCTTTCTGACACAGACGGCGAATATCCTTCCCGGTGATATCGCTGGCGCAATCCCAGATCTGTTTTGTGGATGCATTGCGATCCCATAAATCACTTCCCATCCCAATGACCGGGTTTCCCTGTCCGGCAAACAGAAGAACCAAGGGCTGCACTGACTGATTTTTCTTCATACCCATATCCTTATAAATGGTATTTAAAGCCGATATAAACCCCGAGGGTGTCGCCAAAGAGGGCAAATTCAGCGTCTTTGCTACCCAGCGCGCTATACAATCCGCTATAGAGTTCAACTTTGTCACTCATGCCTTTAAGCGGTTTGACATGATGGACGCCCAGCAAGGCGCTGCCATCCATGATATTCATCGCCAGGTAGGGTTGCAGGGTAGATTTATCATCGCTCAGGAAACTGGCATAGGCATTAACGTAATGTTTGCCCTGTAGCATGCCTTTATTTGAGGTGTTGCTTATTTCTGATCCCATCAGATATTTGTAGTTATCAAAAGCCCGATCCAGCATCCTGTAGCCGGTTTCTTTATCGAGATAGCGAATAAAATCAGTCTGATCACGCCACTCAGATTTTGAATACCCCTCACTTTGAAAATAGTACTCCAGACCCAGCACACTGAACTGGTTAGTCGTATATTGCCCGCCTATAGCCAGCTCGATTCCTTGTTTATTCTCTGTCGAATACAGTGAAGAGGGGAACTGCCAGGCCTGAACGTCTGCCGCCTTTTTGGCAGAAAAATGGCGCCATTGCTGAGCAGTATGGTAGGCAACTTCGGCATTTATCACCAACTGGGGGGTGTAATTGTAGCTATCCGCTATCGCGATCGACGGTGAATCGCCCAGCATCAGGCTAACAGAGGATGTATGATTTTTCAGCCGATAATCGGTATAGCTTAACAGGTAGCGCTCACTACTATTAGAACGCTCATTCGCAGACCAGTTACCGGAAGATTGATAATAATAGTCAATGTGCGTCAATTGCGGCGCCACGGTAAGCGAAAGTGCATAATCGCGAAACGCCTTCGTTAATCGCCCTCCCCAGAATGACTCACTGTAAGCTGATTTCATCTCTGAATCGTAAAGACGTGTTGGCTTAAAGGCTGCATAAAAATTAGTGAGCAGCGTCGCGGGTGAGCGTAAAAAGAATGTGCCCTGCGGGGTGCTGAGTTTTCCGCCCTCCAGCTGCACGGTATCTGATAATGTGTAGGTTACCCGGAGCTGGTCGATCAGCATCTTCGCGCGATGATTGTCTTTCTCAAAAGCGCCCACGCTCAGGGCGGGATAATACCCCAGTCCATAAAAGGAAAAATCCAGATCCAGTGCATTCTCGACCAGAGCACATGCGCTGCTGAGCTTTAACGCAATATCGTTATACAGATTATCCGCAGTGTAGGGATTACGGCCCTGAATTCGCCATATGGACGCCTTTTTGTTTACGTACGAGGCCTGTCCCGTTAGCACAACATCCGCATTGGCTTTTAGCTCGTCTGCCGCAAGGCAATCAGCCTCAACTCCCGAGGAGAGCAGCGAAGCAGTAATAACCAGAATAGCGGAAGGACACTTCACCTTGCACCTCTTAGTATTGCTTCTTTTGTGAAGTGATATTCCGGCAGCGATTCCAGCCGGACATCGCTGTATTTCATGACTGAATACCCTTTGCCGTATCGCGCATTCTGCACAACAATCTCTGTTGGCCGATATTTACCGAGCACCAGCTGATAATTCTGGTACAGCACATTCTTTAGCAACTGATTATCCAGTGAGTAATACAATGCTCTATTGGGCCGATAGTCACTGCCCTTTTCTACCCAGTACATCACTCGGGGATACGTCACCGCATCCGATTTACGGATCAGTGATAATCTGTAGCAAATCTTGTCGCCGCACGGTTCTTCTCCCTCTAACGTCGAATCGTAGGCATCCTCGAAATTGGTGACAATGACATCACCATTTGATATTTGCCCAATCAGCCTTTGCTCGCGCGAAACGGGAATGGGCCGACGAAGCTCAGGGGTATAAAACCAAAGATCGTACCAGTCGGATAGCATGACCTTCCCTTTGTCTCGCGGGGGATAGACAAATCGGGCCAGGGAGCGGGCATCTGCCGGCACGCCGTTTTTGGGTTTAATAAAACGCATTGATATATCGAGGACTTGTTTGTTGTCGGGTTCTATCGATCCCGCTTTGTACTCCAGCACAGTCACGGTGTAGCGAAAAGGCGCATTGGGCGAGCGAACATCATCAGAGCGACGGATAATGTCCAACGCCTTTGCATCAACCGCACCGGCTGGCGCAGACACCGTACACAGTGCGACCCAAATAATCCCCCACCACAGTCCATTGTTTTGCATATTCTTCCCTTACGAAAATTTAAACGCATCGGCAATATTCAGCCGCGATGCGCGCACCGCAGGCAAGATCGAGGCCAGCGAGGCCGTTAAAATCGGCAATACCCAGGTTGTCCAGAACAGTTCAGGGTTCGTCGTTTTAATAAATGCGGTATAGCCAATGGATTGCCCTGGTGATGGCGGTATCGCAATGCCAGAGATATTGATTAATGCGGCCAAAGCGTACCCTGCAATAAGGCTGCCGAGGGCACCGATCATCCCGACAAATACCCCTTCAAGCCAGAAAATCCGCGTCACATGCCAGGGCTGTAGCCCCATGGCCCTGAGGGTGGTGATCTCACGCGTTCTCTCGATAATATTCATGGTCATAGCGTTACCGATCATAAAGACAACAATGAGAGCGACGATAAGTTTGATAAAGAAGTAAATGCCCGACAGCATCCCTTCAACCTGCTGATAAAAAAGCGACGTCTCTTTCCAGTCCTTCACTATTAACGGCAAGTGATTGTTGGCAATATACTGTCTGAGCCTCGCCACAAATGCCTCAACGTCATCGTTGTTGAGTAAGATAAGGACCTTGCTCACCCCCTCGGTTCCCATGATGTGTTGGGCGGTTTCCAGCGGGATCTTCATCGCCACATCGTCATAGTCTTTGATGCCCGAGGCAAAAATACCGCGTAGCTTCAGCGATAAAGCGCCCTGTCCCCCGGCAGTATTGACGACCATGACATCGAGCCAGTCGGCGTACCGGGCATTAAGCGTGCTGGCAAGACCTCCTCCAATGGTAATTTCGTTATGCTTGATACGAGATAAATCACTACCAGAAATAATCTTATCAAATGCGCCTAATTTTAAGGCAGGCAGGGGCTCAACGCCCAGCCCGGAGAAATAGCTGGAGGTTTCATTTTCATACTGTGAAATAATCCCGCTGAACTCAAGCTGTCCTGACAAGGTTGAAATGTCTTTCGCTAAGGTCGGATAGGTTAAAATATCCTGTTTGAGCGCCGCGTAGTTTTTAATCAGACTCTTACTTTTATTCGCCGTGTCAAAGTACGACTGATGATAAATTTGCACATGCCCGATATTGGTACGAATTGTTTGTTCCTTCAGGATCCAGAAAGAGTAATCAATAAACCCACCATACAAAAATATGGTCACGCCGCCCGATACAATAGCCAGCACCGTCGACAATGATCTTCTGCGATGTCTGAACAGATTCAGAAACGAGAAGGTGGCATCGCGAAAACGAAAAATAAGACAGTACAGAACAAACGCCATAATCAGCGACACCGTCCCCTCGACCCACATCAGTTCCTTTGCCATTTAATGACCTTTTACCAGCGGAAGAATAATGTTCGTCACTTCCTCGCCATCCCAGGCAGGCGAATCATTCCCCGTCGTTTCCACGGTCTTTAGCTGGGCTGAAAACTGACGGGCCTGTTCATCCTTGCGGCAATGTTGCAGGGCTCTGTAGCGCATAGCGTTGATATGCGCGGTCAGATCCCGATCCCATTGCGCTTTTAGCAACAGCTCGGTGTCTGCAAGGGTTATGACACAACGCCCCAGTTCAGCGGGCAGGTAGGCATCCATCCTGGCGCGTAAATAGCGGATGCGCGGCTCATTTTCATTGCCTTCGACGGCTTCATCGAGATAAAAGAAGCCGGTCTTGGCGTACTCGGAGGCGTGGACCACATCATTTACGCTCACGAAATACTGCGCCTGCTGCAGCATGCCGTAGGAATAGAAGACCAGCGCCGCGGTATTCCTGGTGCGCGTATATTCCTGGAATAACGATTCTGTAAGGCTGGCTAATGCCGTTGGCTGCGTCGGAAAATTATGCAGCAGCACAGTGTCGACGGCGGGAAGCGCGGATGCATCAACAGCTTGCGCATATGTGACCACCGACAGGCCCAGACAGAATACCTGTAAAAGATTACTTCGCTGAATCATAGGCTAACGCTCCATCCCTGATCTCCACCACCCGCCCTGCACGCGCCTTAAGCTGGGTGGAGTGCGTTGATATCACAAAAGTGGTTCCGGTTTGCTGATTGATATTGAGCAACAGATCTAAAATCGCATCACCCGTCGCCAGATCGAGATTACCCGTCGGTTCATCGGCGACGACGATCTGCGGCTCATGCGCCAACGCTCTGGCGATTGCCACGCGCTGCTGCTGCCCGCCAGACAGTTGGCCAGGTTTACGATCCCGCAGATCGGCCAGTCCCACGCTATCCAGAAAATGCAGGCTGCGCTCCGTTGCGGCTTTAGTATCAAAATGGCCGTTAAGCACCAGGGGATAAAACACATTATCGAAAGCGTTGAGTACCGGCATAAGGTTGAAAAACTGAAAGATGAACCCCAGGTGCCTGCTGCGAAGGCTTGCCAGATCTTTTTCTGCTAAATCATTCAGCAGCTTATTGAGAAGCACCACGTATCCGAGTGACGGTTTATCGATACCCGACAGGATATTGAGTAACGTACTTTTACCGCTACCTGACGGCCCACATAAGGCTAAGAACTCGCCATTCGCTATTTCAAGATTGATATTGCTGAGCGCCTCAACGTTATTCTCATTATTTCCATAACGCTTATAAATACCATTCAAGTAAATAGCGGGTAGCGCTTTTATATTGGATTGCATATTCCACCACCGACCCGGTCAGTACCAGGTATCAAAATAGCTGCAGCCGCCAAGGTTATCCGCCAGAATCGTTCTTATGCAGCCCCCACTCAATTCGCGATGCGTAATATATTGCCAACTCAAAGCCGGGGTCAGACATCCACTTGCCCCGTATATGCTGACCAGATCGATTGTCTTCCCCGAGAGTTCCGTAATGTCGCGGCCCCCGGCGTAGGCAAGCAGATCAATATCCGGGCCGTGCATACTGGCAGACAGCCAACGGTCGGCACTATCTGGCGCAACATAGACCCCGCACTCTATTTTCAATCGGCTTTCCCGCTGGCTAAAAATAAAGCACCCCACACGTTCAATGGAGACGTTGATAGCGGATGTTTCCCCGGAATTTTTCCCTTTACGACGCGGATTGATATTCTCAGCTGTAAACGTCAGCAGGGGGATGGCACGATATCCCCCGCAAATAATGACAAAATCAAAGACATTCCAGTTCAGATAATCCTGCGCCAGGCGCATGGCCTGAATCAGAGCGTATTTTTCGCCGCGAATTTTGCATGTCACGTCGGTGACGGAAAATTTTTTAACCAAACTTTTAGGTAAGGTATTGATCACTGAAGCGTGCAGCGCGCTGATGTTATTCTCAAACACACCCGACTCACCCCATGAATCAACATAGATAAATGCAGTACGTGATTTGAATAACCGCATACGCTCTTTGGTGGATAATTGATGCAGCGCGGAATCAGCGGTCTTTTCCATTGCCTCTATATAGGGGATATAGTCTGGCTTACGGATCGTTTCACGAATATAACTCTCCTGAAGCGTGCCAAAACGCTTAAACCCCCAGCCCGTTTTTCCCGTCGATTTCAGCGCATTATTATATGAATGTGACTCCCAGACGTTCAGCCAGCTGGGATAATATAAAACCAACGGTTCTTCGGGTTCTTCGAAAGCGCATGATGCTAAATACATACTGACATCCTGTCCGTTATTGTTCCTTACTCGTATCCGTTAATATCACCGCAATAACGGATCCATCGACACCTACGCCCATTTTAAGCAGATGTTTTTTGTCATGTTTTATTGCGCCTTTCCCCTGCAGGACGTGCCGAGCCATCTCATCTGAAATCGGCTCATTGCCAACTGGCATAATAAGCTCCCGATACGCCAAGGAATGATGCCCAATCACTAAATCCACCAGTCCCGAACCGGTGGCGGTATAACCTGTTTGACCTTTGTAAGCCAGAACCGGCAGAGTCTGGTCACCCGCCAGCATCGCAATGGTGTTTGCCTCAATGCCATCGCTAATTGCGGATCCATTACCATGAGGAATAACAGCACATAATTCCTCTTTTTTGACGCCAGTCTCCTGCAGGATTTTATTGATTAATTTAAGCATGTTGGTGCTTTGCCATGAGATATCATTGCTTCTGCTGGCATTAATCTGTGTGTAAGCAGAGCGCAAACTAACTCCCCCATACAAATTTCTGGCCTGCCGATGATGGTCGCTTTCAAGCAGCAGCACGCTATAGCCCTCCGCAAAAAGCACCCCTTTACTGTTTACGCCAAACGGCTGTACTACCTCAGTATCCAGCATCGACTGAGTGTCAAGGAACCAGATATCCTGGGTCTTAATTTTTGAAATATTAATAATGAGAGCAAGATCGATATCCCCTTGCTCAATAGCCTGAGCACTAAGGTGAACGGCGACCAGCGCAGAATTACTGGTACTGTTCATATTCGGTGGCAGATGTTTCAGGTGATATTTTTGCGCCAGATGAAGTGAAATCGCATCCTGAGACATATTTGCGACACAGAGGTGGATCAGCGATGAAGACAGCGCAACATCTTCCACATCATTATGATCATAGAGGGCTTTATAGTCTTTTACGTCGACCCGAGGCCCTATCCCCGTCAGATAAACCCTGACATTTTCGCCTGTCAGACAATGCGCACCCAGCATTGCCTGCAGGAGAGCATGCTCAATGAGACGGGACAGGAGATCGACAGCGCTATCATCCGTCTTTTCCAGCTTTGCAATTCGCTTATTGCCGGTAAAGCCACATTTAACGGCCTCATCCTCCGAGGCAAACCATGGCGATACGGGCACGCGCTCACCGCTTTTGAGATTGGCGATAAGCTGCGCGCTGTTATCTGCAAACGGTAAACAGAGGCTGTAGCCTGAAATGATCGACGTCCTGTCCACCGTATTACCCCTTAATCACAAATGCGTAATAGTTCCCACCTTCCGTCGCCCCGATCAGCAGAACAGTGTGAATTGCTCTCTGTAAAGGTTGGCGCACAAAATTGATTCGTTGGTCTATAAACGTCCGGGTATACGGAATGGCGGGCACCGACTGTTTTTTGATGCAATCCAGAATAACCGCCAGGTTCAGCAGGCCCGCACAAGACGCAACAAAACCAAAGAAGGCGTTGTAATTCACCACGGGAACCTGCAGGTTATCCTGATGGAAGGACGCGTAGATGGCGTCGATTTCAATTTTTGCGCTCTCTGCACTGCCATTGCTGGTGCCACAAACCAGATCAATATCGTTAGCGGTGATACCGGCATCGGTAAGCGCGCGATGAATGGCCAGCGACAGGGCGCGGGATTTCTCATCCGTTTGCGACGCATCGAAGTAGCTGTTGCTGCATGACTTGCCATAACCCGCAACTTCCGCCAACACCTCAGCACCACGAGCTGCTGCAGCCTGCGGGTCTTCCAGCAGCAGCATGCAGGCACCTTCACCAGGCACATAGCCTTTAGCCTCTTCACCGTAGATCTGATAATCGCTGGCCTCGGAGGTCATATGGATCTTTTGCGCCACCGCATCCATATACAGCGACATCGACGGAAAGTACTCGTCTGCCCCCCCCACAAGCACTTGCGGCTGTAGCTGCTGGCGAATAATTTCATAGCCATAGGTTAACGCCCCCAGCGCCGCGTTCTCACCCGTCGCAAGGGTTGTCGTATAGCCTTTCACCCCTTCGGAAATACCACAGAAAGTGGCAATGGCGTTCATCAACGAGCCCGGAAATTCTGAAGTACGTACTTTTCGCGGATCCGGTTTCAGGCTCTGCAGATATTTATAAGTCGTTTCCTGTGGGCCACGGGACATGCCCATCACCATGCCCAGCGTTTCTCCGTCACGCTTGATTTTGCGCTTCGCCTGGGTCAGCGCTTCCGACAGTGCAATCAGCGCAAACGTGCCGCCGCGAGTGGCTTTTCGCGGATCGAAACGGCGTAAATGCTTGCGAGGCTCAAGCGCGTTGATCTGGAAGGTTTTGAAATTCACCTCCTCTTCGGGGAGCTGACAGGCGCGAATAGCATACTCATCGCCATATATTTCATTTAGTTGGTTAGTTTTTACTAACACTTCCAGAAGCTCCCTGGCTTCTTGCAGCGTATCGTCGGGGAACACAATACCGCCCAGCTCAACCGCTTTGCCGCCCTCGTTGATATGTTCCAGAATCTCATTAATGCTATGGCCTATGGCAGAGAGGGCACCAATGCCTGATATCGCAACCCGCTTCGCCTCATAGGACGTTACAGGAACCGAGCCCGGCCGGGTACTCACAATCATGCAGCAGTTATTTCCGCCGAATGCGTAGTTGTTCTTCATAAAAATGTTGATGTCTTTCTGCCTGAAATCGTTCGGGACGTAATCCAGATCGCAGTTCGGCCGCGCCGTCGAAAAGTTTAAGGTGGGCAGAACCTGTTTTTCAGGCAGTGTGACCAGACACGCAATCAGTTCGACGATGCCCGCCGCCCCGATATTGTGACCAAAGTAGGATTTGGTGGAGCTGATTAACAGCTTTTCAACCTGCGGGAACACTTTTTTCATGGCCAGCGTTTCAATTTGATCGTTGGCTTCTGTACCCGTGCCGTGCGCATTGACGTAATCGATCTGCTCAGGCGTAACGCCTGCATTTTCCATTGCTTTCAGCATCACCTGCACAGCACCGCTGGCGCGCGGATCGGGCCCCGTTTCATGATAGGCGTCGCAGGAAGTTGCGTATGAGAGGATTTCTCCATACAAGGTGGCCCCCCGTGCAACGGCGTGGTCATACTCTTCCAGAACAATGGCCCCTGCACCCTCCCCGATTGACATGCCGGACTGCCCTGAAAACGGCGAGCAGGAATCAGGGTGCATGACATTCAGTGCATAAAACCCGGCAAAGGTCGGCAGATAGATGGGTTCCGTTCCGACAGCCAGCATGGCCTTACCTTTGCCATTCTGGATATAGTCGAATGCCATACCGACGGCATTCGGGCTTGCGGTACAGGCCGTGGCGACCAGCTCTACGCCACCTTTCAGGCCTAACAGGGTAGAAACGCTGGAGCAGCAGGATGAAAAGGCACCTGAATAGACGGCCTTACGTAACGAGAAGTCCTGCACTCGCTGCTCAAAGAGGGGCAGAAAGGCTTCGGTACCCGCAGAAGAGACTCCGACAATTAATCCCATCTCCTCAAGGCACTGACGGTGCTGTGCCAGCCCGGCCTGATTCAGCGCGTCCTTGCCCACTTTATAAGCCCACAGCGCGGCGTTATCGAGAGAGGCAACAATCTCTTCAGGTAATTCAGCATCGTCGATGTCGTGCAGGACTTCGGCCGCGCGGGCATGCTCAAACCACTGAGAGAAACGTTGGCTGTCTGCTACGCCACGCCTTTTCTCCAGCAGCGCCTGCCGGAAATCCTGTATGTTGTCCGCAAGGGATGACAGTATCCCCATACCGGTAATCACCACGCGTTTTCTGCTCGTCTTCATCTTTCCAGGTCATCCCTTACTTTGTTCAGCAATTTCACAACGTTATCAGCTCAAAAGCGTTCGGCGCGATTTAAAATGCATGCCTTAATTTAGAGGCGTCAACATAGCTGTGTGCCGTTGGGTTGACTGACAGGCTCAGGTTGTAAATGAACGGTACGGACTGAGTTTTGGCCGCTACACCGCCATGAACAGTGAGGATCGTAAAACCGTCGATGTCAGATAACGCGTAATCGCTGTCGATCAGTGCCAGCGCAATCTCACGCTGTAGGGCCGGCGAATATACCGCACAGATAATCACCCCAACCGCTTTGTCGTCGGCCATCACCTTGTCGTCCGGGCTCAGACAAGCACCTTGCGTACAAGGCAGTATTCCTACTACCTTACGCTGCGCTTTCTGTGCAGATAACTGCTCCACCGCGGCTTTACCTATAAAATCGTCCTTATCGTACTGAATAGCCCACTGCAGCTGTAATTCAACGGGATTACGCGAGTATTTCGCATACAGACTTTCATCCCATCCTGAGTTTTCAATACGCACAATTTTTTGGTAATCCAGACCGCCGGTCTTAAGTAAATATTTATCCCCGACGTCCAGTAATGACTGCCATAATTCGGCCAGCGCGCGTTGCGGGCCAATCATCTGATAGGCAAATTCACCGTGCTTACCACAGCGGAATACCATCAAACCGTGGTCAGTATTCATGTACTCGTAATAAGGTAAACCAATCACATCAAACCCGAAGATCTCCGCCATCAGCTCCCAGGCATACGGCCCTTCAAGCATGATGGTTCCCCAGTCGGCGTCGTCCATAGAGATGATTTCAGGGATATCCTGAATATCTAATTCATCAGCCTTTTCGAGGACACCTTGCAGGATCCCGATAATATCCTGAGCAGACACGTTTTCTGACAGAATGAAATAACCCTCTGGGGTGCAGAGAGTATAGATATCGCCACGAATCGTTCCGTCGTCATTCAATACCAGCGAATAAATACCTTGCTCGTCACGGATAATTGAGACATCAGCAGAGGCCATATAATTGACCAGCGCCCAGGCATCGTCGCCCATTACGCTGACAATAGACATATGGGAATAATCAACCAGTAAAACGTTCTCTCTGACGGCTTTATATTCTTCCAGAATATCACGGTAGGCAGAAGGCAGAGTTCGGTTATTGTAGACACCCATGATCGCATTGTTTTTCAGGTGAATATCCGAAAGTGAAGTCATAAAACATCCTTATTTTATCGCTGATTGCAAAGGGTAATCAGGCACGTTTCTTTTGAATAACAAATGACGCAAGACTGTTGATACTCCGCATATAGGAAGGATCATCACTCTCTTCGACCTGAATGTTAAATTTTTTATCTAACAGGACAATAATCTCCGTAGCATCCACCGAATCAAGCTTTAGACCATTGCCAAACAGTGGCGTATCGTCATCTATTTGATGTTCTTCGCGTTGGATATTTAAACGCTGAATGATTTCAGCCTTAATTGTCACAAGTATGGCTTTCCGCTCGTCAATTTTCTCATTAATATTTGTCATACCATTCACTCCATTGATAAATCACAAAACGTCCCGAAAGTTAATAATCGTTCCCTGACTGATAATTCTTTTACCAACATTGGCCGTCACTGAGTAATGTTTAAAGCCGTTATTATCGGAAAAGGCAAGTTTACTGACCACTTCAATCGTATCGCCAGGATAGGCGGAATGCTTGAACTTCAAATTTTGTGCGGCCAGTACGCCACGAACCTGGGCCCGCCGCGTACGCATAATCTCAAGCATGTCGGGTTCATTGATACAGGTATGAATATCGCGCAAGGTTTTGAGAATTTTTCCCGTTTGCTGATAATAAATATCGCAAACATCGGTTAAAAACGAAAAGTACTCACTTGCCTGACCAAAAACTTCCGAGATAATCGCGCCGGGCATAATGGGGTCGTCCGGGAAATGCCCGGCCAGATAAGGATCGTTATAGGTCACATGCTTCAACACCTCAATAAAGCCATTTTCACCGTATTTATAATCTTTGATTTTATCGACCATCGACAAGGGCGGTCGCCAGCCCCCCATGGCGAGAAAGATTTTCGCTGGAATGATGTATTTAGACATATCTCACCGCATGACCATGCCACCATCAATCACGATGGTTTGACCAATAATGTAGCTGGCGGCAGAAGAGCTAAGATAGACAATCGTATTGGCCACTTCGTCACACTTTCCAAGACGCTTCAGTGGAATAGAATGCGTGATTTCGCGCACGACGGTACGGGATACTTTCTTCACCATTGTTGACTCAATCATCCCCGGTGCCACGGCATTGACGCGAACGCCCCGCGGCGCCAGTTCGGCAGCCAGCGTGCGGGTAAAGCTCAGCATCGCGCCCTTGGATGCGCTGTAGTTAATCTGACCCACGCTCGGAACAAGGGCGGCAATAGAGGCAACATTAATAATTGCCGGACTTTCTGCAGCACGTAATAACATGAGCGCTGCTTTTGTTAGCCGAAACACGCTCAGCACATTGGTATCAATAACCGCGCTAAAATCATCCTCACTCATGACTGCGAAAAGATTGTCTTTCACAATCCCGGCATTGTTCACCAGAACATCCACCTTCCCGGCTTCTCTGGACAACCATTCACAGAGCGCAGCAATGTCTTCCGGGCGTGTCAGGTCACACTTGACGATATGCAATTGTTCACCGCTGGGGTGTTGCGCTTTTAATTCCGTCAAGGGAGCAGAATGCGAATGATACAGCGCAAAAACTGAACAGTTTTGTTCAAGAAACTTAGCGCAAATGCTAAGACCGATATCACCACTGGCTCCGGTTACCAACACCGTTTTATTGGCGAGGTCGCTGTATTGATACATGTCCGTTTTGTACCTTACGTTAATAGATAATGGTTGCCGCTAATGCATAGGTACGGCAGTGGGAAATGCTCAGCGAAATAGTCGTAATACCCTGCTCTTCAACTATTTCTTTCATTCTTCCTGAAAGGTTAAATCGCGGTGCACCGTACTCATCATGCGCGATTTCTATATCATGAAAGCGAATACCCTTGCGAAATCCATAGCCGACGGCTTTAACAATCGACTCTTTCGCGGCCCAGAAACCCGAAGCGCGCTCATAGTCAGGTTCAGCAATATTAATTGCTTTCATTTCATGCTGCGTAAAGACGCGCTCAAGAAAACCCGATTTCCCATTAGAAATGGCCCTGGCAATCCTCGCAACTTCAACAATATCTGTCCCAATACGCATCATGTTTTCGCCGTTGTCACTACAGTCGATAAGCCACATTAAAATTAATCGTATAGTTATCGACGTCTAAATGTTCAGGATAGAGAAATGGGCTCGAGAGTGAAAGATCGTACTCCAGCGCCTTAATAGCACCTTTGAGGCCGACGACACCGCCCATAATTTTTCTCCCGCCGACATCCTGCGATGAACCTTTTCCGGTAACCTGACCATAATCCGTGCCCAAATACGCTACCGCGTTTTTATGCCCTGTCATTAAATTCAGCGTATTTTGAACAAAGAAACCTTTATTCCCATCAATACCGTCGCTATTTTCGAAGCCACGTACGGTCCATCGATTACCGACGGTAATTTTATCCTGCAACGTCAGGTTATCAGGAGAATACTGTACACCCAGATTAAGATCGTAATAAGCCTCTGTGGGCAATAAAGTCAGCCATTTCACATAATTCACATTCAGATTCACAATCTGACTACGGCTACTGACGTCACCACTGCGCATATCCGGTGTTTGGGTTCCGCCGAACTCCGGCATAAAACGCTGCCAGCTTAAGCTCGAATCTAATGTCGCCCCGGTATAGTTTTGCTTATAGTTTAAACCTAACCGTAAATTGCCCATATCACGCTTTTGCAAAACTAAATCAGCGCCTCCCAGACTGTAGTCATACTTACGTCTGATGACCTCAACGCTGGTAGACAGTTTTGAGTTCGCATCCCGACGTAGCATTCTGTAGCCTTTAAGACTGAGGTATTCCGTTTTCCCGATATAGTCAAAAAGATAAGAGCCAATATTGATTCCCTGCCTGGATTTACTGTTACTGTAAAAAAGACTAAATTCTGAGTAGCCAACGGGAAAGCTATAATAGGTGCTAACGTTTTTATAACCGCCGGTCTGGCTACTGGTACCCGCGAGATAAAAGAGATCGCTGATCCTGGCGACATTATATAAATACCCTGTCGCGCCAATCAGCTGGCTACCGGTGCTCTTGTCACCAAAATTATTGTACGCTGTGCGAAAATTCCATTTTGTTGCGCGTTGTGTATCAATTACAACCTTGCTGGTGCCATTGACATCACCGGGAACAATATTAATTTTAACATCGACACCAGGCGTTCTTTGGATATTTTCCAGGCCTTGCTCAATATCCCTGATATTGAGAATGTCGTCTTTACCAAAGGGAAGCAAGGCTTTGTTTATATCACCACGGGTAACAATGACCTCTGAAATTCGCCCAGGCACCACGGTCAGGGTCAGTTTTTTAGATAACAAATCCTGTGATGGTGTCTCCACCCGCGTAGTGACATATCCCGAACGGATAAAATAATCCTGAACCAGTATCGCAACCTTGCCAATACCCTTCTCGCCGAGGCATTTCCCGGCCACATTTTGCTTTATTTTTCGGATGCCGCGATCGTGCAGAAAATCCCTTTCCAGCACTAATTCATCGATGTTCCAACAGGGCGATTCCTGAGCAAACTCGCTGTCGACGTCGGGTTTATCTTTGATTTCAGAAAAGACGTCTTTTTTCTCTATTTTGCTTTCCTGAAGAGATGTGCTGTCATTATTTTGCTGTTCTTTTATAAGGCGACCCAAAGGCACATCAGCCTGCGACTGAAAGCTAATTGCAAGTAAACATGCAGCAACGCTGAAAAAGTATCGAATATCCATTCCATGTCCTGATAAGGTAAAAGCAGTAATCGCTTACTGCTTTTACCTGTTAGGTAATTACTTACCGACTACTTTGCCAAAAATATTGACAATTTTCGCGGTGGTTTGCAGTCCTTTTTCACCACCTACTACGGCCCAAAAACCATTGTTATAAACTTTATTAGTATTGATTACAGCGTTGCCTTGAGTATATATTTTACTGTAATTATAAATGTTATCACTTGCCGTTACGTTTAATACGGAATCTGCAACAAGATTGCCGTAGTTAACAATGTTTTTAGCATTGACAACGGTAGTCTCTCCAGAGATGTTACTGCCGTAATAGTTTTTGAGATCATTATCGGATGTAATAGTCAGGGTTTTCTTCGCAGAATAATCCTTACCGTTGCCGACATTTTTACCTTTCAGGGTTAAATTGGCATCAGCACTGATGGTGTGATCGTTATTTAAATTACCAGTAGTAGTAACGGTCACGTCATTTTTACCACTAATCCATCCTCTGTTGTGAAAATCGCCATTGATATTGATTACTACATCACTGTCGGATGCAATAATCCCCCTTGCAGTATTGTTCACAATAGAACCGTCGCCTTTGAGGGTTAAACCTTTAGCATCAATGCGCAGATCGCCAGAACTGTACAGGGTGCCATAATCAGCGTTAATTTTATTCGCCGCAATAGTTACATTCCCGGCATTCGCCGCAACCTGCCCATATGAGCTGGCCATATCCCCTGTTAAGTTGATGTTGATATCACCGGTCTGTGCAACAATACGGCCAGCTTTATTATTCAGGCTTTTAGCCGTAATATCGACGCCAGTACCTGAAATCAATCCACCATCCTGATTGGCAAAACCAAGATACCTACCCACGAGAGGACCAAACATGTAACTATCACTGGCAGTGATATTGCCCGCCGCGTTAAGCGTTAAATTTTCATCAGCAACCATCATTGAATATTGATTATTCATATCAGATTGTGATTGGATATTGATGTTTTTTGCCAGGATGACGGAACTGCTGTTTTTCACATTTTTTGCTTTGATGACGACATCGCCATCGGTTGACGTCACGACTCCAATTCGACTGTCATAGGTATCGCTGAGGTCAATATTAACGCCTTTCATACCGTTGATGCCCGACTGACTGGTGTTGAGCTTACGTCCTTTCAGCGAAATGTTCTCGCTGCTTTCAATACTCCCCTGATAGTTATCAATATCCCTTATTGTCTCTACGTGGATATCTTTTGAGGAAGCAATCGTCCCGCCCCGGTTAAACAGGTAATCGGCAGACATTTCAATACCATTGCCGGCAATAATACCTAGAGATTCTGCGCCGGTGGTGTCGGCCGAGTCAGTATAATTATTTTTAATCGCTTTCGTGGTTTTAAGCTTTACGGTGCCTACGTTGGAACGTATCAATCCGCTGACGTTATCAATATTACCCGTACTGTCAATTTCCACATTTTCATAGGAATCAATCACACCGGAATTATTGTTCATGGTCGTGTTTTTTGAACCCACGTAGTAAGCATGAATTTGACCATTCTCGTTGCTGAATTCCCCTGTATCCAGGACGACAACTGCCGCTTCAATACCCGCTGTTTTGGCCTTTCCTGAGTTAGTCAGTTTCTTACCGGAGGTATTCACCGCCAATGTCGCGCCCGCGGCTAATTTGCCATTCGTGTTGTCTAACGCACCGCTGGTAATATAGGTGTTTTCTGTCGAGGAGATGCTACCCGAACCGGTATTGGCGATGGCATTATTGGCGGTATTGATGGTGATCGATTTATCGCTACCGATGGTACCGGTAATATTTTCCAGCTTATCATTGGTACTGACAGTAAGGTTGCCGCTGGAATTAATGGTGGCTTTGTTATTGATAAGCTTGCCGTTACTGGCAATGTTAACCCCGCTTACGCCACCTGCGATAGTGCCTTCGTTACGGACACCCATCCCACTTTCAGTACTGATCAGGCTGATCTTATTGGCGTACATTCCACCCAATCGTGAAACATCCACGCCATAAGAGCTACCTGCCTTGCCCGACGCCATGACCTGGCCTGTCACCGTACCATCGGTATTAATCGCGTTGCTCCCTGAGACAACGGAGAGTTCGCCTACTTTTATCTCTCCGATCACTTTCACGCTGCGCGCCAGAATCTCAGTAGGCGATTCACTCTGAAATCCGCCCACGGTAATGGTCCCGCCGTTGACAGAATAGCCAGCAAGCGCACCGTCTTGAACGTTCGGCGTCCCCGTCGTCAGGGTCCCTTTGCTTGCGTTGATAAAACCGCCGCCTTGCGTGGTGATCCCATTTGGGTTTGCAATGATCAGATGTGCTGAGTCGCCAGCCACTTCCATCATCCCACTGATAGTACTGGCATTGGTGGAGGTTACTTCGTTAAGAATGACTTTTGCCGTTCCGCCCGCCATGTTGGCGTTAGCCGCAATTTGTCCGCCTAATACAGTGTCAGTCGCGGTCGCGGCGTTATTAAAGATCACCCCTTCTTTAGGTACGTTCAGACTTTCATAAATATTATGAGATAATCCATTACCGTTTGCTTCCTTGATATTCACCACGGTAACGCCGTTAGCTGCTGATGTAATACTGCCATTAATAATTGAAATATCAGCGGCGTGTGCCATTACAGGTAATAGCAGTAACAACGATGCGGCAATCGGGTTTAATTTGATTGCCTTATGTTTGTTTTTGTTCTGTTTCATATAAACCTTTTGAAAATAGTATTATTGAATGCAGTCAAAAGTAAAAAGCCAAAACCCTGGCATGGTTATTCACCTTCGACCGTTTTGCGCAACATATTCATGTCGAGATTAATTTGCGCATATCACATTGAGTGAAAATATATTTAATGGGTTCGAAGATGCCAGCAAAGGTGCATACTAAAAAATGACGAGGCCAGGACTTGAAATAAAAACATAATACGCTCCTTGTACAGAATGCTTTCACTTGAACTTGTCGAGAAAGGTCGGGTGAGAGGATACTTTGTCCGTTTCATGCCTCCTGATTCAGCCTTATCAGATTGCTAGTTTTCCGGTTTGCATGATGAACAAAAAGTGAATTGTTACTCATGTTATTAAATCCTTCCTGTAATATGATTTAAATCAAATTTCGGGATGAGTCAGCGGGTTGAGCGGCAGAATTAAACATGAATGACCTCGACTGACGTGACTTTCCACGAATTATTCTCTGCTTGAAGATGATTCACAGATGAATTTCCGGTTTAGCATTAATGATAATAATGAAGGTTACCGATGAAATCAGGGTTAGGGGGCTCCGTCATCCTCACCGCACTTTGTTGCACCTCTGCGAAACATGCTTTAAAAATTCTTTATAAACAGGGGGCTATTCAATAAACGTTATGTGAATCTCACCCTGCACCGGGTTTTTCATCTTTCCCAGAGTTATTAAGGGTTTTGCAGACAGTCATAAATTTAACTCACCTTAAAACCCATTGATTCTAAAAATGAAAAAAATAAGAAATATTCATACTGTGACAGACCTGGTGTGAACAGCGTGATGAGGATGTACGCATGGTTTCCCTTTCAAAGCGTAAAGGGCTACCGATCCTCGCGTTCCCGGCGCGACAGAACGCCATATCCACCCGAAGCATTACGCCGACATCCGCTTAACCGCACAAATCATTCGTTATGGAAATGTTTGTTTATCTTACCTCTGTTTACCCCACTCCTGACTCGCACTACACTGGTCGCGCTTTTTAGACAGAGGTGGTAATGAACGATTATAAAATGACACCAGGCGAGTTACGCGCCACCTGGGGTTTAGGGACTGTTTTTTCATTGCGTATGCTCGGCATGTTTATGGTCCTGCCCGTTCTGACTACATACGGCATGGCGCTGCAGGGGGCGAGTGAAGCGCTGATTGGCCTGGCGATCGGGATTTACGGCCTGGCGCAGGCGGTGTTTCAGATCCCCTTTGGTCTGCTCTCGGACCGCGTGGGCCGCAAGCCGCTGATTATCGGTGGATTAATGGTCTTTGTGGTCGGCAGTATTATCGCCGCCCTCTCCCACTCCATCTGGGGCATTATTCTTGGCCGTGCGCTGCAAGGCTCCGGCGCTATCGCGGCGGCAGTAATGGCGCTGCTTTCTGACTTAACGCGAGAACAGAACCGAACCAAAGCGATGGCCTTTATTGGCGTCAGCTTCGGCGTGACCTTTGCTATCGCAATGGTTCTGGGTCCGATCATTACCCATGCCCTGGGTTTGAATGCCTTATTCTGGATGATTGCCCTGCTGGCAACCCTCGGCATCGCCCTGACAATATGGGTCGTACCGGACAGTAAAAATCACGTTCTGAACCGCGAATCGGGGATGGTGAAAGGCTGCTTCAGCAAAGTGCTGGCTGAACCGCGCCTACTGAAGCTGAACTTTGGCATTATGTGCCTGCATATTCTGCTGATGTCCACCTTTGTCGCCCTGCCCGGCCAGCTTGCCGCAGCGGGTTTTCCGGCCGCTGAGCACTGGAAAGTCTATCTGGTGACGATGCTGATCTCGTTTGTCTCCGTCGTGCCGTTTATCATCTATGCCGAAGTGAAGCGACGGATGAAGCGCGTCTTCCTCGCCTGCGTCGCGCTGCTGCTCATCGCCGAAATCGTGCTCTGGGGCTCGGGTCCGCACTTCTGGGAGCTGATTGCCGGCGTACAGCTGTTCTTCCTCGCCTTCAATCTGATGGAAGCCCTGCTGCCGTCGTTGATCAGTAAAGAGTCACCGGCGGGTTACAAAGGGACGGCGATGGGGATTTACTCCACCAGCCAGTTTATCGGCGTGGCAATTGGTGGCGCGCTGGGCGGCTGGGTCGATGGATTTTTTGATTCTCAGACCGTGTTCCTGGCGGGCGCACTGCTGGCGACAGTCTGGCTGCTGGTCGCCAGCACCATGAAAGAGCCCCGCTACGTCAGCAGTCTGCGGGTAGAAATACCGCACGATGTCGAGATTAATGACGAGTTAAAACAGCGAATTGAGAGCAAAGAAGGGGTCAGTGAGGTATTACTGGTGCCTGAAGAGCGCAGTTTGTACGTCAAGATCGACAGTAAAGTGACCAACCGCGTAGAAGTTGAACTGGCGCTAAAAGCCTGAAAACAAGCCCGGCGAGCCGGGCTTGTCTCTTAATCGCGGAAGTTTTTGAACTGGAACGGCTGGCCAAGATCGCTGCCGCGCACCAGCGCCATCACGCCCTGCAGGTCGTCACGGGATTTACCGGTTACGCGAATTTCTTCACCCTGAATCTGCGCCTGCACTTTCAGCTTGCTGTCTTTGATGAGCTTGACGATTTTCTTCTGCATCGCGCTCTCAATGCCCTGCTTCAGTTTGGCTTCAACAAACCAGGTTTTGCCGCTGTGTACGAACTCTTCTGGCACATCAAGGGACGTCCCTTCAATGCCGCGCTTTAACAGCTTTGCACGCAGAATGTCCAGCAACTGCGTCACCTGAAAATCAGATTCGCTGAGCACCTTAATGGTCTTATTCGCGTCGTTCAGCTCAAAACTGGCCTCAACGCCACGAAAATCGAAACGTGTCTCAACTTCACGGCTTGCGTTATCCACGCCGTTACGTACTTCCTGGATATCAACTTCGGAAACAATATCGAAAGATGGCATCTTTTCTTCTCCCTTTACTTTTGTTGCGTTGCATAATACCCGCAACGAGGCATAACTCAACAGAAGCTTAGCTGTCGACGCTATACTTAATGCTGTAACACCTGGTGTGGTTGCAGGTGAGGAGGAACAATGAAAATTACCGTGCTTGGATGCGGAGCGCTTGGACAACTTTGGCTGACCGCACTGTGCAAACATGGACATGAAGTACAGGGCTGGCTGCGCGTGCCACAGCCCTATTGCAGTGTAAACCTGATTGATGAAGATGGGAGTATCTTTAACGAATCTCTTATTGCAAACGATCCTGACTTCCTGGCACAGAGCGATTTGCTGCTGGTGACACTGAAAGCCTGGCAGGTTTCCGATGCTGTCAGAGCGCTGGCCTCCACCCTTCCCCGCACCTCGCCGATTATGCTGCTGCACAACGGTATGGGCACCATTGAAGAGTTAAAAAGCATCCACCAGCCGCTGCTGATGGCGATCACCACCCATGCCGCGCGTCGGGATGGCAACGTGATCGTCCATGTCGCCAGCGGCATGACTCACATTGGTCCGGCGAGAGCGCAGGAGGGTGACTACAGTGGACTTGCCGATCTGTTTCAGCAGGTGCTGCCGGATGTGGCCTGGCATGACAATATTCGCCCGCAAATGTGGCGCAAGCTGGCGGTGAACTGCGTGATTAACCCGCTGACGGCCCTGCTGGACTGTCCGAATGGTGAACTGAAGAATCATCCACAGAAGCTGGCCACGCTGTGCGCTGAAGTGGCTGCCGTTGTTGAGCGCGAAGGGATCCACACCTCGGTGGACGATATTCGCTATTACGTCGAAGAGGTCATTGAAAGCACGGCGCAGAATATCTCGTCGATGCTGCAGGACGTGCGCGGGTTACGCCACACCGAAATCGACTACATCACCGGATACCTGCTAAAACGCGCCCGTGCACACGGCATCAGTGTGCCTGAAAATGTCTATCTGTATGAGCAGGTTAAACGTAAGGAGAGTGAATATGAGCGCATCAGCCCTGGTATGTCTCGCCCCTGGTAGCGAAGAAACCGAAGCGGTCACTACAATCGATCTGCTGGTTCGCGCCGGGATTAGCGTCACGACCGCGAGCGTCGCCAGCGATGGCAATCTGATTATCACCTGTTCGCGAGGCGTGAAAATTGTAGCCGATGCGCCGCTGGTGGAGGTCGCCGACGGCGATTACGATGTCATCGTCCTGCCCGGCGGCCTGCAGGGTGCGGAGTGCTTTCGCGACAACCCACTGCTGGTCGAGACCGTCCGACAGTTTCATCTTTCCGGGCGAATTGTTGCCGCCATTTGCGCCGCTGCTGCCACCGTACTGGTCCCGCACAATATCTTCCCTATGGGTAATATGACCGGTTTTCCGACCCTGAAGGATCGTATTCCAGAAGCGCAGTGGGTGGATAAGCGTGTGGTCTGGGATCCGCGCGTCAATCTGCTTACCAGCCAGGGGCCAGGCACCTCGATTGATTTTGCGTTAAAGATGATTGAACTGCTGGTTGGACGCGAAAAAGCCTACGACGTGGCGTCATCGCTGGTCATGGCGGCAGGGATTTATAACTACTACGAAGCATAGAAATTGCCCGGCGGCACTGCGCTTGCCGGGCATCACGGCTACGGGCGATACACCTTCACATTGGTAAAGCCCTGCTCGCGCAGATAGAGCGCCTGCAGGCGGCTCATCACGCCGCGCTCGCACCACAGCAGATACGTTTTGCTCTTATCCAGATCGCCAAACTTCGTGCTCAGCTTATAGAACGGCAGCGAAGTCACTTCAACGCCTTCCGGCGTAAATGGATTTGCGTCCTGCTCATCACTGGAGCGAATATCCAGCAGCACATCGTCCGGGCCAAAACCGGTTACGGTTTCAACTTCCACCACGTCCTGCGCGGTCTGCTGGGCGATTTCACGGATATCGATATTGGACGCCTCAGCGACCACTTTATCCAGGATACCGAAATCGAAATTCAGTTCTTCGGCTTCAATCTTCCCCTTCACCGCTTTGACGGTTGGGCTTTTCGAAATCACACCGCAGTATTCAGGCATGGTACGGGCAAAATCGGCGGTGCCGATCTCACGCGCAAGATCGATGATGTGCTCTTTATCGTGAGAGATCAGAGGACGCAGGATCAAGGTATCAGACACGTTGTCGATAAGGCGCAGGTTGGTCAGCGTCTGGCTGGAAACCTGGCCCAGCGCTTCGCCGGTTACCAGCGCCTGCACGCCGTAGCGCTCAGCCACCTGGGAGGCGGCACGCACCATCATGCGCTTGAGCACCACGCCCATCTGGCCGTCTTCCACTTTTTCGAGGATTTCGCCGACCACGGGTTCGAAGTTAACGGCGACAAAACGCACGCGGTGGGAGCTGCCAAAACGTTTCCACAGGTAATGTGCCACCTGACGAACGCCGATTTCATGCGCGGCACCGCCCAGGTTAAAGAAGCAGTAATGCACGCGACAGCCGCGACGCATCAGCATATAGCTGGAGACGCCGGAGTCAAAACCGCCGGAGATCAGTGACAGCACGTCTTCCTGCGTCCCGATCGGATACCCGCCAATGCCCTCATAGCGGCCATTAACCAGCAGCAGACGATCGTTTTCGATTTCAAGATTCACCGTCACGTCCGGACGCGTCAGCTTCACGCGCGCAGACTCAATATGCTGATTCAGACCGCCGCCAATATAGCGTTCGGCTTCGATTGAGGTGAACTCATGCTTTCCACGACGTTTAACACGTACGCAGAAGGATTTACCTTCAACTTCAGGGCGAAACTGCACCAGCACTTTTTCGAAAATATCGTGAAGCGAGGTGAACGGCACATCTTCGACATCCAGAATGTGGTGGATCCCTGGAATGCGCGTCAGCGCGTCGCGGATGTCGAGACGCTGGCTTTCATCTTTGGCGCGAACTTCAATGTGATCCCAATGGCGAACAATCGCGAGGGTTTCTTCATATTCTTTTAGGACGTTACGAATGTTACCGGTCAATATTTTAATAAAGCGCAAACGCACAGATTGGCTTTTGATAGTGATTTCCGGGAACAATTTAATGATAAACTTCATGGCGGCAATATTTCGTTGGCAAGCCGGTAAAGGCTTGTGATGGAAGAGAGTACAGCAGCCTGCATATCCACCAGGCTGCATCCAGGCCCGCAAGTATACCACCATCGCGAAGCGCCTGTGCATATTGCGCGTTATTTGATAATTACCCTGAGTCCGATACCATATCAGGGATAAAAAACTGAGAGTCAAAAATTCACTATGCCGAAGAAAAACGATGCACCTGCCAGTTTCGAAACTGCGCTGAGTGAACTGGAGCAAATCGTTACCCGTCTGGAAAGCGGCGACCTGCCGTTAGAAGAGGCGCTTAATGAGTTCGAACGCGGCGTGCAGCTTGCACGTCAGGGCCAGGTTAAGCTGCAGCAGGCAGAACAGCGCGTGCAGATCCTGCTCTCCGATAACGAAGATGCTTCCCCGACCCCCTTCACGCCGGACGCCGAGTAAATGGATTTCCCGAACCAGCTTCAGGCGTGCGTTGAGCGTGCTAACGATGCGTTGCGCCGGTTTATCGACCCGCAGCCTTTTCAGAACACTCCACTGGTTGAGGCCATGCACTATGGCGCATTGTTAGGCGGCAAACGCCTACGCCCGTTTTTGGTGTATGCCACCGGCAGAATGTTCGGTATCAGCGATGACACGCTGGATGCCCCGGCAGCAGCGGTTGAATGTATTCACGCCTACTCGCTGATCCACGATGATTTACCGGCGATGGACGATGACGATCTGCGCCGCGGCCAGCCGACCTGCCACATCAAGTTTGGTGAAGCGAACGCGATCCTGGCAGGCGACGCGCTACAGACGCTGGCCTTTTCGATTCTGAGCGATGCCCCAATGGTTGAGGTAGCGGACCGGGATCGTCTGGCGATGGTGTCAGAGCTGGCTAACGCCAGCGGCGTGGCCGGCATGTGCGGTGGTCAGGCGCTGGATCTGGAGGCCGAAGGCCGTCAGGTTAATCTGGAACAGCTTGAGCGCATTCATCGCCATAAAACCGGCGCGCTGATTCAGGCGGCCGTGCGGTTAGGTGCGCTGAGCGCGGGCGAGCGCGGGCGTCAGGCCCTGCCGATTCTGGATCGCTACGCACAGAGTATCGGTTTAGCATTCCAGGTTCAGGATGACATTCTGGATGTCGTGGGCGATACTGCAACATTGGGGAAACGTCAGGGTGCCGATCAGCAGCTTGGTAAAAGTACCTATCCCGCCCTACTGGGCCTTGAGCAAGCCCAACAAAAAGCCCGGGACCTGATTAATGATGCCCGCCAGTCGCTAGACCTACTGGCCGCGCAGTCACTGGACACCTCGGCACTGGAAGCGCTAGCGGACTATATAATCCAGCGTGATAAATAAACATACAATCTCGATGAGCCTTTGATGAGTTTTGATATTGCCAAATACCCGACGCTGGCGTTGGTTGACTCCACCCAGGAGTTACGTCTGTTGCCGAAAGAGAGTCTGCCGAAGCTGTGCGACGAACTGCGTCGCTATCTGCTCGACAGCGTAAGCCGTTCCAGTGGCCATTTCGCCTCCGGGCTTGGCACAGTGGAGCTCACCGTGGCGCTGCACTATGTCTACAATACCCCGTTCGATCAGCTGATCTGGGACGTGGGCCATCAGGCATATCCGCACAAAATTCTCACCGGTCGTCGGGATAAAATTGGCACTATTCGCCAGAAAGGCGGCCTGCACCCGTTCCCATGGCGCGGCGAGAGCGAGTACGACGTGCTGAGCGTCGGTCACTCCTCTACCTCTATTTCTGCCGGGATCGGGATTGCCGTGGCGGCCGCGAAAGAGGGCAAACAGCGCCGCACCGTCAGCGTGATTGGCGATGGTGCCATCACCGCTGGAATGGCGTTTGAAGCGATGAACCACGCCGGGGATATCAAACCGGACATGCTGGTGGTCCTCAATGACAACGAGATGTCGATTTCCGAAAACGTCGGTGCGCTGAATAACCACCTGGCGCAGCTACTGTCCGGCAAGCTCTATTCCACCCTGCGCGAAGGCGGTAAAAAGGTCTTTTCCGGCGTTCCGCCGATCAAAGAGCTGCTGCGTCGCACCGAAGAGCACATCAAAGGGATGGTCGTACCCGGTACGCTGTTCGAAGAGCTGGGCTTTAACTACATCGGCCCGGTAGACGGTCACGACGTTCTGGGGCTGGTCACCACGCTGAAAAACATGCGCGACCTGAAAGGCCCGCAGTTCCTGCACATCATGACCAAAAAAGGCCGGGGCTACGAACCGGCAGAAAAAGATCCAATCACCTTCCACGCGGTACCAAAATTCGATCCGACCAGCGGCTGTCTGCCAAAAAGCAGCGGCGGCATGCCGAGCTATTCGAAGATATTCGGCGACTGGCTGTGTGAAACCGCCGCCAAAGACAGCAAGCTGATGGCCGTGACCCCGGCGATGCGCGAAGGCTCCGGGATGGTCGAGTTTTCCAAAAAATACCCGACGCAATATTTTGACGTGGCGATTGCCGAGCAGCATGCGGTAACCTTCGCCGCAGGTCTGGCGATTGGCGGCTACAAGCCGGTGGTGGCGATCTACTCCACCTTCCTGCAGCGCGCTTACGATCAGGTGATCCACGACGTCGCAATCCAGAAATTACCGGTGCTCTTTGCCATTGACCGGGCAGGTATTGTCGGGGCCGACGGCCAGACCCATCAGGGGGCGTTTGATCTCTCCTACTTGCGCTGTATCCCGGATATGGTGGTGATGACGCCGAGCGACGAGAACGAATGCCGTCAGATGCTGTTCACCGGCTATCACTATCAGGACGGCCCGACGGCGGTGCGCTATCCGCGCGGGAATGCAGTCGGCGTGACGCTGGAACCGCTGCAACAACTGCCGATTGGCAAAGCGGTTATTAAACGTGAAGGCGAAAAGCTGGCGATCCTGAACTTCGGGACGCTGATGCCGGAAGCGGCACAAGTCGCGGAATCCCTCAACGCCACGCTGGTGGATATGCGCTTTGTCAAACCGCTGGATGAGACGCTGATTCTGGAGATGGCGGCGCGACACGATGCCCTGATCACTCTCGAAGAGAATGCCATTATGGGCGGTGCTGGCAGCGGCGTGAACGAAGTATTGATGGCCAACCGCAAGCCTGTACCGGTGCTCAATCTCGGCCTGCCGGATCGCTTTATTCCGCAGGGCACGCAGGATGAAGCCCGCGCCGAAATCGGACTTGATGCCGCCGGCATCGAAGCGCGTATCGCCGCCTGGCTGGCGTAATCCCTCCCCTTTCTGCTCCTGCTATGCTTAAGGTACTGTTTTAAGCAATCAGCAGGAGTGGAACCATGCAATACAATACATTAGGAAAAACAGATCTTAAGGTTTCCCGTTTATGTCTGGGTTGTATGACCTTTGGCGAACCGGACCGGGGTAAGCACGCCTGGACCTTGCCTGAAGAGAGCAGTCGCCTGATTATCAAGCACGCCCTCGATGGCGGAATTAACTTCTTTGATACCGCTAACAGCTATTCCGACGGCAGCAGCGAGGAGATCGTTGGCCGGGCGCTGCGCGACTTCGCCCGCCGGGAAGACGTTGTGGTCGCCACCAAGGTCTATCACCAGGTGGGCGACCTGGCGGAAGGGCTCTCACGGGCGCAGATACTTCGCTCCATCGACGACAGCCTGCAACGCCTGAATATGGATTATGTCGATCTGCTGCAGATCCACCGCTGGGATTACAACACCCCAATCGAAGAGACGCTGGACGCGCTGAATGAAGTGGTCAAAGCGGGGAAAGCGCGCTATATCGGCGCCTCATCGATGCATGCGGCCCAGTTTGCCGAGGCGCTGGCGCTACAGGCCCAGAACGACTGGGCGCCGTTTGTCACCATGCAGGATCACTACAACCTTATCTATCGGGAAGAAGAGCGCGAGATGTTGCCCCTCTGTTATCAGCACGGCGTGGCGGTGATCCCCTGGAGTCCGCTGGCGCGCGGGCGTTTAACCCGCCCATGGGGTGAAACCACCGCCCGTTCGGTATCCGATGAGTTTGGCAAAACGCTGTATGATGAAACCGAAGCGAACAATGCGCAAATTGCCGAGCGCTTAACGGCCATCGCAGATGAACTGGACGTCACGCGCGCGCAGGTGGCGCTGGCATGGGTGCTGAGCAAACGCGGTGTTGCCGCCCCGATTATTGGCGCCTCGCGCGAAGAGCAGCTGGACGAGTTGATGAACGCGGTAGATTTAACCCTCACCCCAGAGCAGATTGCCGAGCTGGAAATGCCGTACCGGCAGCACCCTGTCGTGGGTTTTAAATAAAAAGCCGTAGGCCCGGTAAGCACAGCGCCACCGGGCGATAAACCAGCACAACATCACGCGAAGTGATCGTACCCTTTCCAGTCGAGTTTTACCGGCAAGCCGTTTTGCACAAACTGCATGCCTTCGCTTTCGGGCAGGATCTGCCCGATGCAGGTGAAACGCGCGCCTAAGTGCGCTAATGCCACATCCAGCGTACCGCGATTAAGCTCGGGCACAGTAAAGCACAGCTCATAATCTTCGCCGCCGGACAGCGCCCAGCGCAGAGCCTGTTCGGGCTCAACGTGTCGGAGTAATGCTTCAGACAGTGGGAACGTATCCAGATCAACCCGGGCGCCCACGCCGCTGGCCTTCAGAATATGGCCGAGATCGGAAATCAGGCCATCCGAGAGATCGATAGCCGCACTGGCACGTTCGCGCAGCGCCTGACCATGCAGAATACGCGGCGTCGGACGCAGATGGCGTTTTCGCAGATAAGCGGCGTCATCCGCATCATTCACCACCAGTTGCTCCTGCAACAGCGCCAGCCCTGCCGCGCTATCGCCCGGTGTACCGGTCACGTAGATCCAGTCCCCCGGTTTGGCACCTGAGCGTTTCAGGGCGCGGCCCACCGGCACATAGCCGTGGATCGCCAGCGTCATTGACAGCGGCCCGGCGGTGGTATCGCCTCCGATCAGCTGCATATCGTAGTAGTTGAGCTGTTCAAACAACGCGTCGCTGAAGGCAGCCAGCCAGCTTTCGTCCACTTCAGGCAGGGTCAATGCCAGCGTTAACCACGCCGGATCGGCACCCATCGCGGCCAGATCGCTGACGTTCACCGCCAGCGCTTTATACGCCAGATCGGCAGGATCGATATCCGCCATAAAATGACGACCGCACACCAGGGTGTCGGTGCTGATGGCCAGGGTCTGTTTTTCGGGGACATTCAGCAGAGCACAGTCATCGCCGATGCCGGTTTCCACATCGAGACGCGCGCTTCTGACGCGGTCAAAATAACGGGCAATCAGGGAAAATTCGCCGCATGCCATACGTTATGCCTCAGCAAAGAAAATAAAAAAACCGGAGCCCGCACCACCCCATGGGGTAATGCAGCACTCCGGCTTAGGGATCACTTTTTGCGGGGACGGATTGCAGGTGCAGCTTTATCCAGTACGCCGTTAACAAATTTGTGGCTGTCTTCCGCACCGAAGGTTTTCGCCAGTTCGATAGCTTCGTTGATGGCCACTTTGTACGGCACATCGTCACGTTTAGCCAGCTCAAACAGCGCAATGCGCAGCACCGCTTTTTCAACCTGACCCAGCTCTTCGAGCAGGCGGGACAGGTACGGCTTCATCAGACCGTCGAGATACGCGCTATTAGTCGCCACTCCCGACAGCAGTTCACGGAAGTACACGACGTCAACGTCTTTGACGTCTTGTTCCGCCAGGAACTGGTATTCAACATCAGAGATGTCGTTCTGGGACAACTGCCAGGAGTAAAGTGCCTGAACGGCACATTCACGGGCGCGGCGACGAGCAGCAGGTTTCACGGAATTCCCCTTACAAAAAAATCAGGCCTTGATGGCTTTCAATACATTGATCATTTCAAGCGCGGTCAGTGCAGCTTCTGCACCTTTGTTACCGGCTTTAGTGCCAGCGCGTTCGATAGCTTGTTCAATACTTTCAGTGGTGAGTACGCCGAAAGCGACAGGAATTTCAGCTTCCTGCGCGACGTGCAACAGACCGTTGCTTGCACCACCTGCAACATATTCAAAGTGTGCCGTGCCGCCACGAATAACGGTACCCAGCGCGATTACCGCATCGTATTTGCCGGTTTTCGCCAGTGCGCCCGCTGCCAGTGGCAGTTCGTAAGCACCTGGAACCCAGACAACGGTAATGTTTTCGTCTTTCACCTGGCCGATACGTTTCAGGGCGTCAATCGCACCATCCAGCAGGCTGTCGTTGATGAAGTTGTTGAAACGCGCAATGGTGATGGCGACGCGAGCGTCTGGGGTAGCAACAGCAGCTTCAATAATGTTCATACTCTTCCTTTACGGGTTCATTTGGCCCCGCAGGGGGGCGGATTTTATCATAATACTTTGCGCACTGCTTCCGAAATTCAAAAGCCGTTACGCGTTAGTCAAATGCAGGCACAGATCCGGCCCAACCGACCGGACCTCGCTAAAGTTAAATGCCGGGGCATCAGTCAGTTTTTCAAGCCCTGGCAGGCTGCACAAGCCGCGTGCGTCGCTGCCTAACAGTTTAGGCGCCAGATAGACAATCAGTTCATCCACCAATCCAGCCTGTATCAATGCGCCCGCCAGCGTCGGGCCCGCTTCGACCCAGATACTGTTGACCTGCTGTTTGCCCAGCATCATCATCAGCACCACTAAATCCAGGTGACCGTTGTGCTCCGGCACCATAATGCTGCGTACCCCTTCTGGCCAGCTGCGATCGTCTTCCTGAGTGCGGGCAAACCAGGTCTCGCCCGGCTGCTGCACGATCCGATGCGCGGGCGTTACGCTATTCTGACGATCCACCACAATACGCAGCGGCTGACGGACATTTCCCTGCGGGTAGAGCGCCTGGGTGTCAGCATTCAGCTCATCCCAGCGCACGGTAAGGGCAGGATCGTCTGCCAGCACGGTGGCATGGCTGGTGAGAATAGCATGACTTTGCGCACGCAGACGTTGCACATCGCGCCTTGCCTGCGGGGAGGTAATCCACTGGCTTTCGCCGCTGGCCATCGCCGTGCGGCCATCGAGCGAGGCGCCCATCTTTAACTGAATATAGGGGAAACCGGTCCGCATCCGCTTGAGGAAGCCTTTATTCAGGCGTTCCGCTTCACTCATCATCAGCCCGTGACTGACCTCAATGCCCGCCTGCTGCAGGCGATAAAGACCGCGCCCGGCAACCTGCGGGTTGGGATCCTGCATGGCAGCGACAACGCGTGACACACCGGCGGCGATCAGCGCGTCGCAGCACGGCGGCGTACGCCCGTGATGACTGCAAGGTTCCAGCGTCACATAAGCGGTTGCGCCTCGGGCTTTCTCGCCCGCCATGCGCAGGGCATGCACTTCTGCATGCGGCTCGCCGGCACGGTAGTGAAAACCTTCGCCGACAATCTGGCCATCGTTAACAATCACACAGCCGACATTGGGGTTGGGATGGGTGGTGAAACGTCCGCGTTGCGCCAGCTTGAGCGCTCGCGCCATGTAAATCTCATCCTGCATGCGCTTAATCCTGTAGGCGGGCGATCTCTTCGCCAAACTCTTTGATATCTTCAAAACTGCGGTAGACGGAGGCAAAGCGGATATAGGCAACTTTATCGAGCTTTTTGAGCTGCTCCATCACCAGGTTGCCAATCATTTTGCTGGCCACTTCGCGTTCACCGGTTGCACGCAGCTGCGATTTAATATGGTTGAGCGCCATTTCAACGTCGTCGGCGCTGACCGGGCGTTTCTCCAGCGCTTTGAGGATCCCTCGGCGCAGCTTCTCTTCGTTGAACGGTTCGCGAATGTCGTTACTTTTCACGACGCGCGGCATCACCAGCTCGGCCACTTCAAAGGTGGTGAAACGTTCATTACACTCCAGGCACTGGCGGCGGCGGCGCACGGAAGAGCCTTCTCCCACCAGTCGGGAGTCGATTACTTTGGTATCCACGGCGAGACAAAATGGGCAATGCATGCGATGTCCTGACTATCGGGTTGACTGAACTCTATTTTACCCTGAACTGGGCTGACAACAAAGAAGACGCGTTTTTGGGATAAAGGATCTATACCCGAGCCCGCGACGTTGACTACCCTTAGCAGAATCCGTTATCTCAGGGAAATAATCACCATGACAAGACGTTACCTAAGAATACTGCTGGTGGGAAGCCTCTTTAGCCTGAGCGCCTGCGCCCAGCAAAGTGAAGTGCGCCAGATGAACCAGAGCGTCAGCTCGCTGAATGCGACCATGAGTAAGCTCAATCAGGAAACCGTAAAAATCACCCAACAGAACGCGCTGAACGTTAAATCCACCAGCGGGGTGTATCTGCTGCCTGGCTCGAATACCCCTGCTCGTCTGAACAGCCAGATTGGCACCTTGCGTATGTCGCTGGTCAACGTGGCGCCCAATGCCGATGGCACCCGCGCGACGCTACGCATTCAGGGGGAATCGAACGATCCGCTGCCGGCATTTAGCGCTACCGTAGAGTGGGGCCAGATTCAGGGTACGACCGATAGCTTCCAGGAGGTGAATGTCCAGACCCAGCTGATTAACGCTCCGGCCAGCGTGCTGGCACCGAGCGATGTCGATATTCCGCTTCAGCTAAACGGTATCACCCCGGACCAGCTTGGGTTTGTCCGCATTCACGATATTCAGCCCGTCGCGCAATAATCCCCCTGCGGAACGTGTTTCGCGTTCCGCTCCTCCCTTCGCCGTAATGATTGGCAACATCAATGTTTGCCATTACAATCCGCTCCGTTAAAATACGCAAACGTGAACGCAATCGATTACGTATATGAGAGATATGTGAAACAACACATATTTTTGTGAGCAGGGATTCCTATAATAGGCTCGCAGAAACACGAAATATTTAGAAACGCAATTCGCGCCTTTTTCACTCCCGTTAGGGATTTCAAATCAGTGGCATCATTATGAAAAAAACATTACTGGCAGCCGGTGCAGCACTGGCACTCTCCTCCACTTTTGCTGTGCAGGCAGCAGAAAACGATAAACCAGAGTATGTCTCCGACTGGTGGCACCAGAGCGTCAACGTGGTTGGCAGCTATCACACCCGCTTTGGACCACAGATCCGTAACGATACCTACCTGGAATACGAAGCTTTCGCTAAGAAAGACTGGTTTGATTTCTATGGCTACATGGATGCGCCAGTTTTCTTCGGGGGTAACACTGACGCGAAGGGTATCTGGAACCACGGCTCCCCACTGTTCATGGAGATCGAACCGCGCTTCTCCATCGACAAGCTGACCGGTGCTGACCTGAGCTTCGGTCCGTTCAAAGAGTGGTACATCGCTAACAACTACATCTACGACATGGGCCGCAACGAAGACGGTCGTCAGAGCACCTGGTATATGGGTCTGGGTACCGACATCGATACCGGCCTGCCAATGAGCCTGTCGATGAACGTGTACGCGAAATACCAGTGGCAGAACTACGGAGCAGCAAACGAAAACGAGTGGGATGGCTACCGTTTCAAAGTGAAATACTTTGTGCCGATCACCTCCCTGTGGGGCGGTAACCTGAGCTATATCGGCTTTACCAACTTTGACTGGGGTTCAGACCTGGGCGACGACGACTTCCGTGATCTGGACGGTAAGAAAGCACGCACTAACAACTCCATCGCCTCCAGCCACATCCTGGCGCTGAACTACGATCACTGGCACTACTCTGTTGTGGCTCGTTACTGGCACAACGGTGGTCAGTGGAACGACGACGCTAGCCTGAACTTCGGCAAAGGTGACTTCAACGTCCGTTCTACCGGCTGGGGTGGTTACCTGGTTGTGGGTTACAACTTCTAATCCTGTCGTTTTGCCGGGCAAAAGCCAGCGTAACCGCTGGCTTTTTTATTGCTTCACTTTGCGCAGGAAATCCGCCAGCGACCGGTCCGCGCTTTCGCTAAACCGCCTGTCGGTCAGCGTAATATTGAGACAGCGATCGAGCCGGAAACAGCGGTAGTCATCGCGCCTTTCACACCAGGCGGCCAGTAACCAGTGCTCTCCCCAGAAAAACAACCCCAGCGGCTGCACGTCACGCCAGGATAGCTGTCCGGCTTCATCGCGATAGTGCAGCGCCAGCACCCGCTGGGCAGATATCGCCTGATGAATAACGTCAAAACCGCTGCGGGAGTGGTTTTGCATGGCGATGTCCGGGGCGTAGATCCGCGTCTGCTCGGCCTTGCGACGACTCTCTTCTGGTAGGATCGCCAGCACCTTCTCCTGCACCGACTCCAGCTCGCGCGACAGCGACTCGCCGCCCCAGGTTTTGAGCAGACGAATCGCCACCATCAGCGCTTCTGATTCACGATTTGTCAGCATCAGAGGCGGTAAATCGAAGCCCGACAACAGTCGGTACCCGCTGCCCGCCTCCCCTTCTACCGGCACACCTGAAAGCGACAAATCCCGGATATCGCGATACACCGTCCGCTCAGACACGCCCAACCGCTCGGCAAGCAACGCCGCCGTGGTCAGCCGCCTGCCGCGCAGGATCTGGACTATCTGAAACAGCCGGTCAGCACGTCGGGTCATCGGTTCTTCGCTTTCATTATGGGTATCAGGCAGGCTGGTGCAGCCCGACCCTGTTGCCTTCGCTGTCGGTAAACAGCGCAATAGTGCCAATACCGCGCGGCAGTTCAAGCGGGCCAAAAACGCACTCGCCACCGGCCGATGACACACGATCCAGCGTGGCCGCCAGATTGTCAGTATGCAGGTAAATAATAGCGCCCTGCGGTGCTGGTGTAATGCCGTCAAATTTTGCCAGCGCGCCACCGGTTGCCGGGTCTTCATGAGGGAAGATCGCCAGCTCGGCACAGTCCATTTTTTCAATCTTCAGCGCCACCTGCATCACCGGCTCATAAAAACCGATAGCCCGCGCCATATCGGCGACCGGAATTTCAAACCAGTTAATCACACTTTTCATACATCCTCCTGCCTGTTATTGGGGTTCAGAAGGAGTGTATGACAGGCCTCCTGACAGCATACTGTCAGGAGTGTTTGTCAGACGCCGATAAAAAAAATCCCGGCCAGATGGCCGGGATTTTATTACCAGAACGAATGTCTCGTTACGGCAGAATTGACGGCTGATCCGCCCCTTCTTTTTCCACTTTCTGCTGCAGCAGGTGCTCACGCTTCATGCCCAGCTTCAACGCCAGCGCGGACGCCACGTAGATGGAAGAGGCCGTACCGATGGAGACACCGATCAGCATGGTCAGCGAGAAGCCTTCCAGAATCGGACCGCCAAAGAGATACAGCATCAGGATCACCATCAAGGTGGTACCGGAGGTGATCAAGGTACGGTGCAGCGTCTGAGTCAACGACACGTTAAAGATTTCGTACGGCGTGCCGCGACGGATCTTACGGAAGTTTTCACGGATACGGTCCGATACCACGATGCTGTCGTTCAGCGAGTAACCGATAACCGACATCAGGGATGCCACAATGGTCAGGTCAATCTCGATATGGAACAGCGACAGCACGCCCATGGTGATCACCACGTCGTGCGCAAGCGCAATAACCACCCCGGCAGCCAGACGCCACTCGAAGCGGAAACCGACGTACGCCAGGATGGAGATCAGCGCGACCAGTAGCGCCATCGCACCGGTCTGGGCCAGATCGGCACCCACACTCGGGCCAACGAATTCAATTCGTTTTACCGTTGCATGCTGGTTGGTCGATTCGTTAATCACGTTAACGACCTTGCTGCCCAACTCCTGGCTGCCGTTGGCATCTTTCGCCGGCGGCATACGCACCATGATGTCACGGCTGCTGCCGAAGTTCTGCAGCAGCGGCTCTTCAAAGCCCGCCTTTTCCAGCGACAGACGCATCTGGTCCATATCGACCGGGTTCTCCAGGGTAATTTCAATCACCGTACCACCGGTGAAATCCAGACCCCAGTTAAAACCACGCACGCCCATAATGGCGATAGAGACGATCAGCAGCAAACCTGAAATGCCGAACGCCCAGTTATCCCAGCGCATAAAGTCCCAGACTTTACGGCCGTAGTTCAATTGCTCAACAGTATATTCCTGTGCCACAACGCACTCCTCAGATAGACAGCTTTTTAACGCGCTTGCCGCCGTACAGCAGGTTCACGATGGCACGGGTGCCGACGATAGCGGTAAACATTGAGGTCGCCACGCCGATACCGGTCGTGATAGCAAAACCTTTAATGGCACCAGTACCGACAGCGTACAGGATCAGGACTTTGATTAGCGTCGTCACGTTCGCATCGAAAATAGAGCTGAACGCGCCGCGGTAGCCTTCATCGATCGCCTGTTGTACTGAACGCCCGTTGCTCAACTCTTCTTTGATACGTTCGTTAATCAGTACGTTAGCATCGACCGCAACCGCAAGGGTTAAGACGATACCCGCGATCCCCGGCATGGTCAGCGTTGCCCCTGGCAGCAGGGACATAATGCCGATGATCAGCACCAGGTTCGCAATCAGCGCTGAGGTCGCAATCAGGCCAAACTTCTTATAGAAGAACAGCATGAAGACGATGGAGATCAGAAGACCGGCCAGACAGGCTTCCAGACCTTGGGTGATGTTCTGCATACCCAGCGTTGGACCGATGGTGCGCTCTTCAACAATCTGAATTGGCGCGATCAGCGCACCGGCACGCAGCAGCAGCGAGAGCTGACGGGCTTCGTTCGGGTTACTGATACCGGTGATACGGAAGCTGTTACCCAGCCGAGACTGGATGTTGGCGATGTTAATCACCTCTTCCTGTTTCACCAGAATAGCGCGACCGTTGGCGTCTTTCTTACCGCTGTCTTTGTACTCCACGAACAGGGTCGCCATCGGTTTACCGATGTTGTCCTTGGTGAAGTTAGACATGATGTTGCCACCTGCGCTGTCGAGCGAGATGTTAACCTGCGCCTGGTTGTATTCATCCTGGCTGGAGGTGGAGTCGGTGATGTGGTCACCGGTCAGGATCACACGCTTGTACATGACAACCGGCTGACCTTCACGGGTCTGTTTCACTTCCGAATCACCCGGAACGCGGCCAGACGCCACAGCGGACTGATCGACGTTGGTGTTCACCAGACGGAATTCCAGAGTTGCGGTCGCGCCAAGAATCTCTTTCGCACGCGCGGTATCCTGGATACCCGGCAGCTCAACCACGATACGGTCAGAGCCCTGACGCTGAACCAGCGGTTCGGCCACGCCAAGCTGGTTTACACGGTTACGCAGGATGTTGATGTTCTGCTGAACCGCGTATTCACGCGCTTCTTTCAGACGTACATCGGTCATCACCGCACGCAGCTGGTTGCTACCCTGGCTGGACAGCACCAGATCGCGATGACGCTGCGTCAGGTAATCCATCGCCTGATCGCGCGCGCTGCTGTCGCGGAACGCGATGCTCAGCCCGTAATTATCTTCCTTACGCACGGTGGTGTAAGGGATGCCTTTTTCACGCAGATCGCTGCGCAGGCTATCAATATTTTGTTCCTGCAGTTTACCGAGCGCGGTATCCATATCCACTTCCATCAGGAAGTGAACGCCGCCACGCAGGTCAAGACCGAGTTTCATCGGCTCTGCGTTAATAGAGGCTAACCAGCGCGGAGTTGCAGGAGCAAGGTTCAACGCCACGACAAATTTATCACCCATCACGCCCATCAGCGCTTCACGAGCGCGGAGCTGCGTGTCGGTGGAGTCGAAGCGAGCAAGAATTGCGCCCTCTTCCAGTGCCACAGACTTAGCGGTAATTTTTTCTTCTTGTAAAGTTTTCTGGACCTGGATCAGCGTTTGCTCACTGGCGGCGACACCGCGCGCGCCAGTGATTTGAACAGCCGGATCCTCACCATACAGGTTGGGGAGTGCATACAGCAGGCCGACGACGATCACGACGACCAGCATGATGTACTTCCACAAAGGATAACGGTTTAACACGGCAGTTCCCTTTGGGAAAAGTTGATTACAGCGCCTTCATGGTGCCTTTCGGCAGAACGGCAGCTACGAAGTCACGTTTGATAACCACTTCAGTGGTGTCGTTCAGGGCGATAACAACATAACCGTTGTCGGAAACCTTGCTCACACGACCCACCAGGCCACCGTTGGTCAGCACTTCGTCACCTTTAGCGATGGAGTCCATCAGCTTTTTGTGCTCTTTGGTGCGCTTCTGCTGTGGACGCAGGATCATGAAATAGAAAATCAGACCAAACACCACCAGCATCAGGATCAGAGACATCGGGCTGCCCTGCGCCGGTGCACCTGTTGCCGCTACCGCATCAGAAATAAAAAAGCTCATTCAAATTCCCTCATTTTATAAATTAATCAACGTTCAAAGGTGGGACATCCCGACCCTGCCGCTGGTAAAAATCAGTCACGAAGCTCTCTAATTTACCCTCTTCGATAGCCTTGCGTAAACCAGCCATTAAGCGCTGGTAATAGCGAAGGTTATGAATCGTGTTGAGACGCGCGCCCAATATTTCATTACAGCGATCAAGATGGTACAGATAGGCACGTGAATAATTGCGACAGGTGTAGCAATCGCACTCGGCATCGAGCGTGCTGGTATCGCTTTTGTGCTTCGCGTTACGGATTTTCACCACGCCGTCGGTCACAAACAGGTGACCATTACGCGCGTTGCGCGTAGGCATAACGCAGTCGAACATATCAATGCCGCGACGAACGCCTTCAACCAGATCTTCTGGTTTACCCACGCCCATCAGGTACCGGGGTTTATCTGCTGGAATTTGCGGGCAAACATGCTCCAGAATGCGGTGCATATCTTCCTTTGGCTCACCCACAGCCAGACCGCCGACAGCGTAGCCATCAAAACCTATCTCTACCAGACCTTTAACAGAGATATCGCGTAAATCTTCGTAAACGCTGCCCTGAATAATACCGAACAGCGCATTTTTGTTTTCCAGGGAGTCAAAACGGTCGCGGCTGCGCTGCGCCCAGCGCAGGGACATCTCCATCGAACGCTTGGCGTAGTCCCAGTCTGCCGGGTATGGCGTACATTCGTCGAAGATCATCACGATGTCGGAGCCGAGATCGTTCTGAATCTCCATCGATTTTTCCGGATCGAGGAAAATCGGGTCGCCGTTGATCGGGTTACGGAAGTGAACGCCTTTTTCAGTAATTTTACGAATATCACCGAGGCTGAAAACCTGGAAGCCGCCGGAGTCGGTCAGGATCGGACCTTTCCACTGCATAAAATCGTGCAGATCGCCGTGCAGCTTCATGACCTCCTGACCCGGGCGCAGCCACAGGTGGAAGGTGTTACCGAGGATAATTTGCGCGCCGGTGGCTTCGACCTCTTCCGGCGTCATCCCTTTGACGGTGCCGTAGGTGCCCACAGGCATAAAGGCTGGCGTTTCGACTACGCCGCGATCAAACACCAGACGGCCACGGCGAGCGCGACCATCGGTGGTATCGAGTTCAAATTTCATGTTTTCTCCTGCACCAGAAAAACAGTCCGGCGCGTTACACCAGTGTCGCGGAGCTATTCCCCGACACGCTCATTTAAAGCCTGCGGATTGTACGTGATAAACATCGCGTCACCGTAGCTAAAAAATCGATATTTTTGTTCTACCGCAGCCTTGTAGGCATTCATGGTGTGTTGATAACCGGCAAATGCCGACACCAGCATGATCAGGGTGGATTCCGGCAGGTGGAAATTGGTCACCAGTGCGTCAACAACCTGATATTGATAACCTGGGTAGATGAAGATTTTAGTATCGTTGAAGAACGGGGCGATCAGCGCATCACTGGCGGCCTGGGCGGCACTCTCCAGCGAACGCACCGAGGTGGTGCCCACAGCGATAACACGGTTACCGCGCGCTTTTGCCGCCAGCACGGCGTCTACCACGTCCTGCGGCACTTCGGCATACTCAGAGTGCATGATGTGATCTTCAATGCTGTCCACCCGCACCGGCTGGAAAGTGCCCGCGCCCACGTGCAGGGTCACAAACGCCAGCTCAACGCCTTTCTCGCGCAGCTTTTCAAGCATTGGATCGTCAAAATGCAGACCCGCCGTTGGCGCCGCAACCGCACCTGGCTTCTGGCTGTAGACGGTCTGATACAGCTCGCGGTCAGCCTCTTCATCAGGACGGTCGATATACGGCGGCAGCGGCATATGGCCGATGCTGTTCAGAATATCCAGTACCGGACGTTCATCGTTGAACTGCACTTCAAATAACGCATCATGGCGAGCCACCATGGTAGCATTGATGCTCTCGTCATCCCCCAGCAACAGCTCCGCGCCCGGCTTCGGCGCCTTGGACGCACGAATATGTGCCAGAATACGTTTATCATCGAGCATTCTTTCGACCAGCACTTCAATCTTGCCGCCGCTGGCTTTACGGCCAAACAGACGAGCCGGGATCACGCGGGTATTGTTAAAGACCAGCAGGTCGCCTGGGTTGAGCTTGTCGAGTAAATCGGTGAAAGTACCGTGCGTCAGCGCCCCCGTCGGCCCGTCCAGCGACAACAAGCGGCAGCTACTGCGCTCAGGCATGGGATAGTGGGCAATCAGGGACTCGGGTAATTCAAAGGAGAAATCGGCGACGCGCATGGCTTATACTCGTGACTTAAAAACAGGCGGCTTAGTCTAGTGCCCACACCTCCTGGCTGCAACAACTAGCCGTATCCGGATAACGAATCGCATGAATTTTCTCGCTCACCTGCATCTCGCTCACCTCGCTGACAGCTCCCTTTCCGGCAATCTGCTGGCCGATTTCGTACGCGGCAATCCCGCCGAGGATTACGCCGCAGACGTCGTTGAGGGGATTTTTATGCACCGGCGGATTGATGTTCTGACCGACAATCTGCCCGAAGTTAAAGAAGCGAAAGCCTGGTTCCGCCCCGAAACGCGCCGCGTGGCACCGATTACGCTGGACGTCATGTGGGATCATTTTTTATCACGACACTGGGCACAACTGTCGCCGGAGATGCCGCTGCCGGCGTTTGTGCGCTACGCCCACGCCCAGGTGGCGATGATCCTGCCCGACTCCCCGCCGCGTTTTGTCAATCTGAATGACTACCTGTGGTCCGAGCGCTGGTTGGAACGCTACAGCGAGATGGATTTCATTCAGCGAGTGCTGAACGGAATGGCCAGCCGCCGCCCGCGCCTCGATGCCCTGCGCGACTCCTGGCAGGATCTGGACGCTCACTACGACGCATTAGAGGCCCGCTTCTGGCAGTTTTACCCGCGCATGATGGCGCAGGCGAAAAACAAACAACTTTAATCAAAGTGTGATCGATAGGTAAAAACTGACTTAACGATTGTCAGCACCTCTTTGTCACCTGCCCCATTACTCTCTATACTGGCCCGCGTTGCGTTCCAAATAACCTTAGTCATTACAGGAGAATCTTATGGTTCTGGTAACTCGTCCGGCTCCGGATTTTACAGCTGCAGCAGTTCTGGGCAACGGTGAAATCGTTGATAACTTCAACTTCAAGCAGCACACCAATGGTAAACCGACCGTTCTGTTCTTCTGGCCGATGGACTTTACCTTCGTTTGCCCGTCTGAGCTGATCGCGTTCGACAAGCGTTACGAAGAATTCCAGAAGCGTGGCGTAGAAGTGGTTGGCGTCTCCTTCGACTCTGAGTTTGTACACAACGCATGGCGTAACACCCCTGTCGACAACGGCGGCATCGGTGCGGTGAAATACGCAATGGTTGCGGACATCAAACGTGAAATCCAGCAGGCTTACGGTATCGAACATCCGGACGCTGGCGTGGCACTGCGCGGCTCCTTCCTGATCGACGCGAACGGTATCGTGCGTCACCAGGTCGTGAACGATCTGCCGCTGGGTCGTAACATCGACGAAATGCTGCGTATGGTTGACGCGCTGCAGTTCCACGAAGAGCACGGTGAAGTGTGCCCGGCTCAGTGGGAAAAAGGGAAAGAAGGTATGGCTGCTTCTCCAGCAGGCGTAGCGAAATACCTGACCGAGAACGTCACCAGCCTGTAATCGGCATCGTTGACGAGAAAGGCCCGCTGATGCGGGCCTTTTTTATTGCGCGTTCAGCTGCCGTACCAGATCGAGGCAGAAATCGCCGGTAATGAGAGCACGCCCTCCTGCACCACGCCTTTCCCCTCTTTCAACGTCCACTGTTTAACGTTAAGCAGCGGCGAATCATCCAGCACCACTTCGCAGGCATCACCCCGGTTAATGGCAATCAGCACCCGCTGCTGATTATAGACGCGCATAAACACCACCACGTTGTCGTGGGCGTACAGCACCTGGCACCCGCCGTAGCGCAGCGCCTTGCTCTGCTTACGCAACTTTATTAGCCGCTGATAAAGCGACAGCAGCCCCTGATCCTGCTTCTCGGTATCCCACGGGAAGGTCTTGCGGCAGAACGGATCGTTATTGCCATCCAGCCCCACCTCATCACCGTAATAGATGCACGGCACGCCAGGCCAGCTGAACAGCCAGACGATCGCCAGCGGCAGTCGCGCCACATCTTTACCCAGCAGCGATTTAAAGCGCGCGGTGTCATGGCTGTCGAGCTGATTAAACATGCGCAGTTGCTGCTGATGCGAGAGGCTGGCGCGGTAGTTATCCATCCACTTCATGCAGGTTTCAGCGTCGATATGCTGCGGATCGTAGGAAATATCGGTATTGGCGAGGAAGCCCCACAGCGGGAAGGTAAAGCCGCGATAGTTCATCGCCGAATCTTCCGCATCGGCCTGCAGCCACTGGCGGGCATCACCAAAGTGCTCGCCAAAGACGAAGGCCTCTGAATTGGCCTGCTTTGCCGAACGGGTGATCCCGGCCACATGCTGGAGGTTATTGCGCGCCCCGCCCGCCTCGCCGAGCATGTGCACCACATCCAGCCGCCAGCCGTCCATGTTCCACGGCGCTTTCAGCCAGTGGCGCACAATGCTGTCCTCACCGCCGTAAATCTCATCCACCAGCGTCGGTGACTGGTAATCCAGCTTCGGCAAGCTGGCGTAGCCCAGCCAGTCGAGGGCGCGACCCTCGTCGTTAAAACTGTACCAGTCCCGCTGGGGTGATTCCGGGTTGTGGCAGGCGCCGCCTGTCGCACGATTGTGGCGGTCAAACCAGGCGTGCGAATCGCCGCTGTGGTTAAACACCCCATCCAGAATCAAGCGCATCCCTTCCTTGCGGGTATTTTCCCGCAGGCGCAGCAGCGCCACGTCACCGCCAAACTGCTCGTCCACGCGACGATAATCTTCGGTGTCGTATTTATGCACGCTGGGGGCGGCAAAAACCGGGTTGAGATAGAGCGCCGTGACGCCGAGTTGTTTCAGGTACGGCAGCTTTTCGCTGATACCGTCGAGATCGCCGCCGTAAAACGTCGACCCGCCCGCCTGGGCCGTCACCGGATCATCCCATTCGCGGAAGATCACCTCATGACCAGCAGCGTGGTGATGATAGGTCCGATCCTGCTGCGGATTGCGCCGCTGGCTGCGGGCAAAGCGGTCCGGGAAGATCTGATAGAACACCTGATCGGCCACCCACAGCGGGCCGTTGTCAGGATAATCGACGGCAAACTGCTCCAGCCGCGCGGGCGGAAAACGGCTAAACCCCTGCGGGGTGAACCACAGCTGGCGGTTGTGCCACAGCATCTTAAAGCTGTAGCGGCGGCGCGGCTGGCCCTGCGTCACATCAATCGTCGCACGCCAGGCGGTTACGCCTGGCTGCGGCTGCGTGCGCTGCTTATGCATCGGCAGCGAGGTCTCTTCATTATCGACTTCAGCGCGCAGCGTCACCCGCTCAGGCAGGCTTTCACCCGTCAGCCACAGCGTAATGACCAGCTTATCGTTGTTTTGCTTAATAAATGGGGCAACCGGTAGGTGCCAGGCATTCAACATCTTGTATCCCCTTTCCCAGAAATGAGGTCACCTTGCCACAGGGTAGTTGATGTTCACTCCTCACGGAGAGGTTTATTGAGGGAGGAGGAAGGGGGAGGAGAAAAATGCCCGGCGTTTGCCGGGCATCCTGATTACTGAACTTCTGCTAACTGACGCTCGCGGCGGCGTTTAAACACCCAGCCCACCAGCAGCAGCGCAATCCACGCAAAGCCCACGTACAGCGAAATGCGGGTTTCCGGGTGATAGCCAATCAGGCCAATAATGAAGACCAAAAAGATCAGGCCGACGACGGTGGTTGCCACGCCGCCCGGCACTTTAAACTTCAGCGCTTTCACCTCGTCTGGCGACAGACGACGGCGGAAGCCAATCTGCGACATCAAAATCATGATCCACACCCAGACGGTGGCGAAGGTCGCCAGCGAGGCGATCACCAGGAAGACGTTCTCCGGCATGATGTAGTTGAGGTACACCGACAGCAGCAGCGCCACGGTCATCACCATCACCGTCACCCACGGCGTACCACGGGTGGACGTTTTAGCGAACACTTTCGGCGCACTGCCCTGCTCCGCCATGCCATGCAGCATACGCCCGACGCCAAAGACGTCGGCGTTAATCGCGGAAAGCGAAGCGGTCAGCACCACAAAGTTGAGGATGCTGGCGGCAAAGGTGATCCCCAGATGCTGGAAGGTGAGCACAAACGGGCTGCCGTTGGTGCCTACCTGATTCCACGGATAGATGGACATGATCACAAACAGCGTGCCCACGTAGAAGATCAGAATACGCATCGGCACCGAGTTGATGGCGCGCGGAATGGATTTCTGCGGGTCTTTCGCTTCACCGGCGGTAATGCCGATGATTTCGATCCCACCGTAGGCAAACATCACCATCTGCAGCGACATCACCATCCCGATCCAGCCGTTGCTGAAGAAGCCGCCGTTGCTCCAGAGATTGTGGATGCCGGTCGGTTCCCCGCCGTTGCCAATCCCCCAGATGATGATCCCGATACCGGCGGCAATCATGATGATAATGGTGGCGACTTTGAAGAAGGAGAACCAGAACTCCAGCTCGCCAAACACCTTCACGCTCATCAGGTTAATAGCGCAGATGATCAGCACTACCGACAGTACCCAAATCCAGTGCGGCACCGTCGGGAACCAGACCCCCATGTAAATGCCGAAGGCCGTCACGTCGGCAATCGCCACGATCAGGATCTCAAAGCAGTAAGTCCAGCCGGTGATGTAGCCCGCCAGCGGGCCAAGGTTTTCTTGTGCATAGCGCGAGAAGGAGCTGGCCGACGGGTTATGAACCGACATCTCCCCCAACGCACGCATGATGATGTAGGCTGCGACGCCGCCAATAAGGTAGGCCAGCAGAACGCTGGGACCGGCCATTTTAATGGCATCTGCCGAGCCATAAAAAAGACCGGTACCGATTGCAGAACCCAGCGCCATAAAGCGGATGTGGCGAGCGCTCAATCCACGCTTGAGTGTGTTAGTGCTTTCCATTTGTGTCATGCCATTTCAGACTAAAAAAAACAAAAAACCACGGGGCATTACGCCCCGTGGTTAAACATTCAGCCGTTGATTAATGCGCGTTAGAAGTAACCTGACGCCCTGCAGCACGATCCCAGATAATTGCCAGTACCAGTGCAACAACGGTAGGCATCAACCACGCCAGCCCCTGTTCGGACAGCGGCAGACGCTGTGTCCAGGCGGGCAGCATAGCGCTGATAGCCGATGCCTTAATGCCGTCAAGGATACCAAAAAGCAGACTGATAAACATCGCCGGCGCGATAATTCGCGAGGAATTATTCCACCAGCCGCGGGTAAAGCTCAGCACGACCAACACGATACACGGCGGATAGATGGTGGTCAGAACCGGAATCGACACCTGAATCAGATGGCTCAGCCCCAGGTTCGACACCGCCATGGAGAAGCCGCCCAGGATAAATACCAGCGTGCGATAAGACAGCGGAACATACTGCGCAAAGAACTCAGCACAGGCGCAGGTCAGACCCACCGCCGTCACCAGACAGGCCAGGAAGATCAGGATGGCCAGCATCATGCTGCCCGCACCGCCAAAGGTATGCTGAACGTAGGCATGCAGAATAGCCGCACCGTTAGCGCCCTGGTCAACCAGCACGCTGCTGTCGGAACCCAGACGGAACAGCGCCAGATAGAGCAGCGCCAGACCGGCACCCGCCATCAGACCCGCCCAGACGGTATAGCGCGTCAGCAGACGAGCTTCGGTTACACCGCGGGAACGCGCCGCATTCACAATCACGATACCGAACGCCATCGCGCCCAGCGTATCCATGGTCAGGTAGCCATTCACAAAACCGTTAGAGAAGGCGGCGTTTTGATAGGCTTCGGTTGCGCTGCTCAGCGGGCCGGCAGGCCAGATGATGGCTGCTACGGCCAGCACCACCAGTGCCAGAATTTTCAGCGGCGCGAGGAAGTTGCCCACGGTATCCAGCAGTTTGCCCGGATAGAGCGACACCAGAATCACGATAGCGAAGTAGACCAGGCTGTAGATAAACAGCGGCAGCGGGCCTTCACCGGTCAGCGGAGCAATCCCCACTTCAAAGGAGACGGTGGCGGTACGCGGGGTCGCGAACAGCGGCCCAATCGCCAGATAGCAGACCACGGCCAGCATCACCCCGGCCACTTTGCCGATCGGCGCGCTCAGGCTGTCGACGCCGCCGCCGACTTTCGCCAGCGCCACCACGGTCAGCACCGGCAGACCCACGGCGGTGATCAGAAAGCCAAGTGCCGCAGTCCAGACGTGTTCACCTGCCTGCAAGCCAACCATCGGCGGGAAGATGATGTTGCCTGCGCCAACGAACAGCGCAAATGTCATAAAGCCCAGCGCGATGATGTCGCGCGATTTCAGTTGATGGGTCATAGAACCTTACTGCCTGTGGTGTTGTGTTGAAAACGTTGAATTTTTCGCTATCCCTTGCGGAACAAAACAGCGGAAAAAATGTGCAATCTCAGCGGGAAATGCTCCCCTACCGGCGTGGTCAGGAATATTTTTTCGATTTACCACGCAAATACAGTCTGTCCGACGATATCAGGGGGGCAATTTAAACGCTTATAACGTTTAAAGGCAATATGGGATCGCAAAACCAGAATAATATGCCACCCTGAAACTTCAGGATGGCATAATCCGCCATGTATAAGAAAAACTCATGGCTAATCATGCGAACAAAAAAGCAACAGGCGGATAAAATTTATCCGCGCTTCGCCTGGCTGGAAAGTAAACAGGCCAGCTTACGCTGGCCTGTGGCAACCTCCGATGACACGCGGGCTATCAGGGGGTTTTATTGGCAATTAAACGTTCCGGGAGCACAAAGCTGAAACGCGTGCTCTTACCCGGCGTACTGGTGATATCGAGGCGGCTGTCATGATGATTGATGGCATGCTTCACAATTGCCAGCCCCAGGCCGCTGCCCCCGGTCTGGCGTGAGCGCGCCTTATCCACCCGGTAAAACCGTTCGGTAAGGCGAGGAATATGCTCCGGGCCGATACCCGGGCCGTTATCCTCGACGCTGAACTCCGCCCCTGTCGGGACACGCTGCCAGCGCACGGTGATGTGGGTCCCGGGCGGGGTGTGATTCACGGCGTTATAGACCAGGTTCGAGATAGCGCTGCGCAGCTCATCGGTACTGCCGCGCACGTTGAGGGTGCTGTCCACCTCGAAGGTCAGCTGATGCTGCTGCTGACTCAACGTTTGCGCCTCACGCTCCAGCATCCGCAGCATCATCGGCACATCGATGGTTTCATTCAGCGCCAGCGTAGGTGACCCTTCAATACGGGAAAGGGTCAGTAACTGGCGCACCAGCCCTTCCATCCTCTGGGTTTGCTCACGCATGGTATGCAGCGCTTTTTCCCGCGGTGCCCCTTCCAGCGTCTGCTCCTGCATCATCTCCAGATAGCCCTGCAGCACGGTGAGCGGGGTGCGTAGCTCATGGCTGACGTTAGCAAAGAAGTTGCGGCGCGCCCCTTCCAGCTGGTGCATCTGGGTGACATCGCGCGCCACCATCAGCCACTGCTGGTCGCTGTAGGGCATCACGCGGATCTCCAGATGACGGCCGTTATTCAGCACTAAATTATGCGGGCGGGTAAAGTCGCGTTTTTTCAGATACTGGGTGAACTCGGGGTAACGCAGCAGGTTGAGAATGTTCTGTCCATTATCATCCGGCCAGCGCAGGCCAAGCAGCTGCTGCGCCAGCCCGTTACACCAGAACATCGTCCCTTCTTCGGTGGTGAGGACCACCGCATCCGGCAGCGATTCGGCCCCGCTGCGAAAGCGTTTGATCAGGCTCCCCAGCTCGCGTCGGCGCTTTTTATTACGCATCTGCATCTGGTGCAAACCATACAACAAGGGTTCCCAGCTTCCGCTCCCCGGCGGAGGGGTCATACTTCTGTCAACCCACAGCCACCAGGAGAGACGGAGTAAATTCCAGAAATGCCAGACCAGCAGCCCGGTCACTGCGGCCAGCAGGAACCAGGACCAATAACCGAAAATGGCCCCGAGGATCAGGGCCGGAATACAGCATAACAGCAGCTCAAAACACAACCTTTTCCATGACAGACGTTCCAGCACGCGTCACACTCCTGTCATTGTTCAGAAACGGGTTGAGAAGCGATAACCCGTGCCGCGGACGGTCTGTACCATACGATCGTGACCGCTGGTTTCCAGGGCTTTGCGCAAACGGCGGATATGCACATCCACCGTGCGGTCTTCCACATACACGTTGGTTCCCCAGACGTTATTCAGCAGTTGCTCGCGGCTATAAACGCGTTCAGGGTGAGTCATAAAGAAGTGCAACAGCTTAAATTCTGTCGGCCCCATATCAAGCGGGTTTTCACCGGTCATCACCCGATGGGATGTCGGGTCGAGGCTCAACCCCTGCATCTCAATCACCTCTTCCACCGCCATCGGTGAAATTCGGCGCATGACGGCTTTGATGCGCGCCACCAGCTCTTTCGGGGAAAAAGGTTTGGTGATGTAATCATCCGCGCCGGTCTCCAGACCGCGAACGCGATCTTCCTCTTCACCGCGCGCCGTTAACATCACAACCGGGATATCACGGGTTAATGCTTCACGTTTCATATGCTTGATGAACTGCAGGCCAGAACCGCCGGGCAACATCCAGTCAAGCAGGATCAGATCGGGCCAGGGTTCGTTGAGCTGATTCACCGCGCTGTCGTAATCTTCGGCTTCTACGGGTTGAAAGCCATTTTGTTCGAGCACGAAGCAGACCATTTCACGAATAGGTGCTTCATCTTCTACGACCAGAATACGTCTCGCCATACTTTGCCCTGTCTTATTGAGGTTACACGTTTGTAATACGGCGTCATTATGCGTCAGATTTATGACAGATTTATGAAAAAGATGACCGTAGAGTACGGCAAGCCGTTGTTTTATGACAGGCCAAAACACTGCGGTTATCTTCCTCGCCATGAAAGCTTATAATCCGCTTCATCTTATTTTGCCACGGAACTGTTATGCGCATACTTCACACCTCGGACTGGCATCTGGGACAAAATTTCTACAGCAAAAGCCGCGCCGCCGAACATGAAGCGTTCCTCAACTGGCTGCTTGAGACAGCGCAGTCGCAGCAGGTGGATGCCATCCTGGTGGCTGGGGATATTTTCGATACCGGATCGCCACCGAGCTATGCGCGCGAGCTATATAACCGTTTCGTGGTCAACCTCCAACAAACCGGCTGCCATCTGGTGATTGTGGCCGGCAATCATGATTCCGTGGCTACGCTCAATGAATCCCGCGAAATCCTGGCCTTTCTCAACACCACCGTGGTCGCCAGCGCCGGACACGCGCCGCAGCTGCTGAACAAACGCGACGGCACCCCGGGCGCCGTGCTGTGCCCCATCCCCTTTTTACGCCCACGCGATGTGGTGCAAAGCCAGGCGGGACTCTCCGGACAAGAGAAACAGCAGCATCTGCTGCAGGCCATCACCAACTATTATGCCCAACAGTATACTGACGCCTGCGAATTGCGCGGTGACGCGCCGCTGCCCATTATCGCCACCGGGCATCTCACTACCGTCGGTGCCAGTAAAAGTGACGCGGTGCGTGACATCTATATTGGCACGCTGGATGCTTTCCCGGCGCAGAACTTCCCCCCTGCCGACTACATCGCACTGGGGCACATCCATCGCGCCCAGATGATTGGCGGCTGCGAGCACATCCGTTACTGCGGCTCACCGATCTCGCTCAGCTTCGACGAAACGGGCAAGCATAAGAGCGTACATCTGGTGAGTTTTGACGCAGGAAAGCTGATCAGCGTCGAGACGCTGCCGGTTCCGGTCACTCAGCCGCTGGCGGTGCTGAAAGGCGATCTCACCGCCATCACCGCCCAGCTGGAGCAGTGGCGCGATCGTGAACAAAGTCCACCGGTGTGGCTGGACATTGAGATCACTACCGACGGCTATCTACATGATGTGCAGAGGAAAATCCAGACCATCACTGAGGACCTGCCTGTCGACGTCCTGTTGGTGCGCCGCAGCCGTGAACAGCGCGAGAAAATCCTGCTGAGCGCACAGCGCGAAACGCTCAGCGAACTCAACGTCGAAGAGGTATTCGAGCGAAGGCTGGCACAGGAGGAGATCGACGACGGACGACGCACCCGCCTCAACGAGCTATTTACCCATGCGCTGCACGCGCTCAATGATGAGGACGAACGCGCATGAAAATCCTGAGCCTGCGGCTAAAAAATCTCAACTCCCTGAAGGGCGAATGGAAAATCGACTTTACCGCTGAGCCCTTTGCCAGCAACGGCCTGTTCGCCATTACCGGCGCGACCGGCGCGGGGAAAACCACCCTTCTCGATGCCATCTGTCTGGCGCTGTACCATGAGACGCCGCGCCTGCAAAAAGTATCGCAAACGCAAAACGATCTGATGACCCGTGACACGGCCGAATGCCTGGCAGAAGTCGAATTTGAGGTTAAAGGCATCGCCTATCGCGCCTTCTGGAGCCAGAACCGGGCCCGCAATCAGCCGGACGGCAACTTACAGGCCCCGCGCGTAGAGCTGGCACGCTGCGAAGACGGTAAAATTCTGGCCGATAAAGTGACCGATAAGCTCGAACAGACCGCCGCCCTGACCGGACTGGACTACGGCCGTTTTACCCGTTCCATGCTGCTCTCCCAGGGCCAGTTTGCCGCCTTCCTCAATGCCAAAGCCAGCGACCGCGCCGAGCTGCTGGAAGAGCTAACCGGGACCGAAATCTACGGTCAGATTTCCGCGATGGTATTTGAAAAACACAAAGCGGCGCGTAGCGAACTGGAGATGCGCCAGGCACAGGCGGCTGGGGTGGTATTGCTCAGTGAAGAGCAGCAACAGCAGCTTCAGCAAGGTTTGCAGGTACTTACTGACGAAGAAAAAATCCTGCTGGCGCAGCAGGAACGCCAACAGAAAGATTATCAGTGGCTTACGCGTCACGACGAGCTCGCGCGCGAGCAGCAGCGGGCAATGACTGCCCAGCAGCAGGCCCAGCAGGCGCTGACAGACGCCACGCCGGAGCTGGAAAAACTGCATCTGGCACAGCCGGCAGCCCTGCTGCGTCCGCTGTGGGAGCGGCAGCAGGAGCAAACCACCCGCCTGGCGCAAACCGAACAGCAAGCGCAGGATGTGAATACTCGCTTACAGGCCAGAACGGCGCTGCGCGCGCGTATCCGCGCCGGGGCGCGCCGCGCACGCGACCATTTGCAAAGCGAGCTGGCCGCGCTCACGCCATGGCTCACTGACCACGACCGGTTCCGCCAGTGGAGTCAGGAGATGGCGGGCTGGCGCGCCCACTTTACCCAGCTTGGTCGGGAT
>NZ_JBOGBT010000045.1:0-92432 GCF_051656365.1 Silvania sp.
CCCACGCACTGAACGCGACTAAACGCCGTTTCCTGCCGAACCTGCACTCTCACCGTTTCTGGGTTGAGAGCGAGAAGCGTTTTGTCACCCTGCGTGTATCTGCTAAAGGTATGCGTGTTATTGATAAGAAAGGCATCGATACAGTTCTGTCCGAACTGCGTGCCCGTGGCGAAAAGTACTAAGTACTTAAAGAGGAAATAAATCATGGCTAAAGGTATTCGTGAGAAAATCAAGCTGGTTTCTTCTGCTGGTACAGGTCACTTCTACACCACCACGAAGAACAAACGTACTAAGCCGGAAAAACTGGAACTGAAAAAGTTTGATCCAGTTGTACGCCAGCACGTACTGTACAAAGAAGCTAAAATTAAATAATTTTAGATTCCTTGTATTGAAAAACCCCGCAATTGCGGGGTTTTTTGCATTCTGCGAATCTCAATTTGTGAATCTCAAGGGAGGAAACATGCCTGAATTACCTGAGGTAGAGACCAGCCGCCGGGGTATTGAGCCGCATCTGGTGGGTGAGACCATTCTGCATGCTATCGTGCGCAACGGTCGCCTGCGCTGGCCGGTATCCACTGAGATCCACACCCTGAGCGATAAGCCGGTTCTCAGCGTGCAGCGCCGGGCCAAATACCTGCTGCTGGAGTTGCCGGACGGCTGGATCATCATCCATCTGGGAATGTCTGGCAGCCTGCGTATTCTGCCGGAGGAGCTTCCGCCGCAGAAGCATGACCACGTCGACCTGGTGATGAGCAACGGCAAAGTCCTGCGTTACACCGATCCCCGGCGCTTTGGCGCCTGGCTGTGGACCAAAGAACTGGAAGGGCACAATGTACTGGCGCATCTGGGGCCAGAGCCGTTGAGCGACGCTTTTAACGCCGCTTACCTGCAAACGATGTGTGCGAAGAAGAAGACCCCGATTAAACCCTGGCTGATGGATAACAAACTGGTAGTCGGCGTCGGTAATATCTACGCCAGCGAATCCCTGTTTGCCGCCGGGATCCATCCCGATCGGCTGGCCTCCTCTCTCTCTGCAGATGAGTACGGGTTGTTGGTTAAGGTCATTAAAGCGGTGCTACAGCGTTCGATTGAGCAGGGTGGAACCACTCTGAAAGATTTCCTGCAAAGTGACGGTAAGCCGGGCTATTTTGCACAGGAGCTGCAGGTCTATGGCCGCAAAGGGGAACCGTGCCGGGTATGTGGTTCGCCGATTGTGGCCTCTAAGCATGCGCAGCGGGCGACGTTTTACTGCCGTCAGTGTCAGAAGTGATCGATTTGCAGGCCGGATACGCGAGCGCTATCCGGTAAGCAGGCAGGAAACTACTTAAGCTTATCCATCAACGCCTGATGCACGTTTGCCGGCAGGAAATGGGTCACATCACCCGCATGACGTGCAACCTCTTTCACCAGCGAAGAGGAGATAAACGACCACTCTTTTGACGGCATCAGGAAGACGCTTTCCAGCTCGGGCATCAGATGGCGATTCATATGCGCCAGCTGCATCTCATACTCAAAATCAGCCACGGCACGCAGGCCGCGGATCAGAATGTTCGCCTGCTGGACGCGAGCAAAATGTGCCATCAGATCGCTAAAACCCACCACTTCAACGTTGGCGAGATGGGCGGTGGCGGCTTGCGCCAGCGCAACGCGCTCTTTCAGGTCAAACATCGGTTTTTTGCTGGGGCTGGAGGCGATCGCCAGGATCACCGTATCAAACATGCAGGCTGCGCGCGTGACAATATCGAGATGACCGTTGGTAATGGGATCGAAAGTACCCGGATAAATCGCGCGTTTTTGCATCACAGTCCTCAATGCGTTTTCGGGGGCAGATAAGGTTCCAGCAGTTGGAGCAGGCGCTGCAGCGCACCCTGATTTTGATATAACACTTCAACGGCGTGACGACCGTAGAAATTACGATAATCCGCATCAGTCAGTAATGAGGAGACCTCTTTGGTCAGGGATGCGGCATCGGTGACCGTAATCAGTCCGCTCGCCTGCTCAAGACGGGCGCAGATATCTTTGAAATTAAAGGTATGTGGCCCCATCAGCACTGGAATGGCGTGTGCCGCTGCCTCGAGTGGATTATGCCCACCGCGCTCAACCAACGAACCGCCGACAAAGGCGAGATCGGCAATGCCGTACAACAGCATTAATTCGCCCATGGTGTCGCCAATCACAACTTGAGTACTGGCGGACGGCACGTCACCCGATGAGCGTGTGCTATAGCTTAGTCCAGCTTCGCGAACGAGGTTAGCGGCATCCGGGAAACGTTCCGGATGCCGCGGCACCAGAATCAGCAGCAAATTAGGGAACTGCTGCAGCAGAGACTGATGCGCGGCGATGATAATACTCTCTTCACCATCATGGGTACTGGTGGCAATCCACACCGGGCGATGCGGCGCCCACTGGCGACGCAAGGTGACGGCTTTTGCTGCCAGCTGCGGCGTCACAGAAATATCGAACTTGAGGCTGCCGGTGACGGTAACCTGATTGTTCTTTGCGCCCAGTTTTACAAAGCGCTGCCCATCTTCTTCATTTTGCGCCGCAATCAGCGTAATGCGACGCAGCAGTCTGCGGACAAATTTACCCAGCTTCTCGTAGCCCGCTGCTGAACGGGCAGACAGGCGTGCGTTAGCAATCACTAAAGGGATTTTGCGTTTATGCAGGGCGGCAATCAGGTTCGGCCAGAGCTCCGTTTCCATAATTAACACCAATTTGGGGTCAACTTTATTCAGAAAACGCGAGAGGGCATCCGGTAAATCATAAGGCAGATAGACGTGCTGAACATCGCTACCGAAGGCAGACTGGACGCGCTCTGAACCGGTCGGTGTCATGGTCGTGACCGTGATCGGGAGATCCGGATAGCGGTGTCGCAGAGCGCGAACTAAAGGGATTGCTGCTAATGTTTCACCCACGGAGACCGAATGCAGCATGATGCCGCCAGGTTTGAGGGGACGACGGTAGAAACCGTAGCGTTCAGCCCAGCGTTTACGGTAGGCCGGGGCCTTACGTCCGCGCACCCATAAACGTATCCAAATCAGTGGCTGGATAAGGTAGAGAAGGGCGGTGTAAAGCAATTCGAGCATAGTAAATCGCTGACTTAGGGATGTGCTGGGAATTCTATGTATTTAGCTGGGCCTTTACCATTACTTTTCCCGTTTTTGAATTAAATAGCCCCGGTGCGGCCTAAGGGATTCAGGAGATAACGTTTTTGGCATTTTTGTGTACTTTCTGCAGGTCTGTGCGTACAGGCATTCATGAGAGTAACAAAACACTCCAGCAACAACCCATCCTCAATACTGCATTTCATTGATTTAAAAGGTAATAACCACGTTTTTGCTCAAGGGCTATTCGTGTCGGATCGTGCCAAAAGAAATGGTACACTAGCACGTAAAAATGAGTGCGATATCAGTAAACAGGTAGCTGTTGAGCCTGGGGCGGTAGCGTGCTTTTTCAGCTTACCTTTATCGGATAATCACAACAAAAGAGTCGCTTGTGGAAAAGCCATTTCGAAAAATTCTGCTCATAAAAATGCGTTTTCACGGAGATATGTTATTAACGACCCCGGTCATTAGTACGTTGAAGCAGAATTATCCTGACGCAAAAATCGATGTGCTTCTTTACCAGGACACGATCCCCATTTTGTCTGAAAACCCTGACATTAATACGCTGTATGGCATAAAGAATAAAAAGGCAAAAGCGGTTGAGAAAATAACAAATTTCGTCAGCTTGATCAGAGATTTACGTGCTAATCAGTACGACCTGATTATCAACCTGACGGATCAGTGGATGGTTGCGCTGCTGGTCAGGTTATTAGATGCATCGCTCAAAATTTCACAAGATTACAGCCATCGTCAGTCTGCATTCTGGCGCAAAAGTTTTACCCATCTGGCTCCGCTGGTAGGGGATAATGTGGTGGAGAGTAATCTGTCCGTACTGGTGCCACTGGGAGTGAAATCCTGGGTGAAGCACACGACAATGAGCTATCCCCCCGCCTGCTGGGAACGTGTGCGCCACGAATTAGATAAAGCGGGCGTCGGAGAGCATTACATCGTTATTCAGCCAACGGCTCGTCAAATATTCAAGTGCTGGAATAATGAGAAGTTTTCGCAAGTTATTGACGCTCTGCATAACCGTGGTTACCAGGTGGTACTCACCTCCGGGCCGGGTGCTGACGATCTGGCGTGCGTAAATGCTATTGCAGGCGCATGCAAATCTGCGCCTGTGACCGCGCTGGCGGGTAACGTGACGTTTCCAGAATTAGGTGCATTGATTGATCATGCCCGACTCTTTATCGGTGTTGATTCTGCCCCTGGGCATATCGCCGCGGCCGTTGATACACCGCTGGTCTGTTTGTTCGGTGCGACGGATCATATCTTCTGGCGGCCATGGTCGAACAAGATGATCCAATTCTGGGCGGGTGATTATCGGCCCATGCCACCACGCGAGCAGCGAGACCGCAACGAAATGTATCTTTCAGCCATTCCTGCAGAGGATGTGATAGCGGCCATTGATACCTTGCTGTCTGATAAAGTGATCCCATCAGCGGAAGATGCCTCCTTATGATCATTGCCTTTTGTTTGTACAAATATTTCCCGTTTGGCGGTTTGCAACGTGATTTTATGCGTATCGCTCAGACCATCGCCGCACGTGGCCATCATGTGCGCATCTATACCCAGCTCTGGGAAGGCGATTGTCCTGACGCTTTTGAATTAATCCGTGTACCGGTAAAATCCCGAACGAATCATGGGCGTAATGCGGAGTATTATGCCTGGGTACAGGCGCACCTGGTCAACCACCCTGTCGACCGTATTGTCGGCTTTAATAAAATGCCCGGACTGGACGTTTATTATGCAGCTGATGTCTGTTATGCCGAGAAAGTGGCACAGGAAAAAGGCTTTTTCTACCGCCTGACATCTCGCTATCGGCACTATGCTGCTTTTGAACGCGCGACGTTTGAACAGGGTAAACCCACCCAGCTTTTGATGCTGACGGATAAACAGATCGCTGATTTTCAGAAGCATTACCAGACAGAAAGCGAGCGTTTTCGTATTCTCCCGCCAGGCATTTATCCGGACAGAAAATACAGCCAGCAGATCCCGAACAGCCGGGAAGTCTATCGCCAGAAAAATGGCATTAGGGAGCATCAGCATTTATTGCTGCAGGTGGGCTCTGACTTTACCCGTAAAGGTGTTGATCGCTCTATCGAAGCGCTGGCGTCATTGCCGCAAAGCCTTCGGCTTAATACGCTTCTCTTTATTGTCGGGCAGGATAAGCCGCGAAAATTTGAAGCGCTGGCCGAAAAGCTTGGAGTACGGGAAAATGTCAGCTTCTTTTCCGGGCGTAATGATGTGGCCGAATTAATGGCTGCTGCGGATCTCTTACTGCACCCGGCCTATCAGGAAGCGGCGGGTATTGTATTGCTGGAAGCTATCACCGCGGGATTGCCGGTGCTGACAACGGCAGTGTGTGGTTATGCGCATTATATTGCGGATGCTAACGGCGGTGCGGTGCTTGATGAACCCTTCCGGCAGACGGCCCTCAACGACATTTTACGTAAAGCGCTGACAGAGCCCTCATTGCGAACCGCCTGGGCGGAAAACGCACGGCAGTATGCCGATACCCAAGATTTGTACAGTCTGCCTGAGAAAGCGGCGGATATCATAACAGGTGGTTTGGATGGTTAAGCTGAAAGAGCCGTTAGCCACTTTATGGCGTGGTAAAGATGCTTTCGAGCAAGTCAAAACGTTACAGGGCGAGGTCTTCAGGGAGCTGGAGACCCGGCGTACGTTACGTTTTGAGCTGGCAGGAAAAAGTTATTTCCTCAAATGGCATCGGGGTACGTCTCTGAAAGAGATCGTGAAAAACCTTCTCTCGCTGCGCATGCCCGTTTTAGGCGCTGACAGGGAGTGGAACGCCATTCATCGGCTGCAGAGCCTGGGCGTCGATACCATGTATGGCGTTGGGTTCGGGGAGAAGGGATTAAACCCGCTGACCCGGACATCATTCATCATTACTGAAGATCTGACCCCAACGATAAGCCTTGAAGACTACTGCGCGAATTGGGCGACCACTCCTCCGGACGTGAAGGTGAAGCGCATGCTTATTGAGCGTGTCGCAACGATGGTACGTAAGATGCATGCTGGGGGCATTAATCATCGTGACTGTTATATTTGCCACTTCCTGCTGCATTTACCTTTTACAGGCCAGAAAGAGGATTTGAAAATCTCAGTTATTGATCTGCATCGGGCGCAGATCCGCAATAACGTGCCACGCCGTTGGCGTGATAAAGATCTGATTGGATTATATTTTTCCTCATTGAATATCGGCTTAACGCAGCGAGATGTCTGGCGGTTCCTGACAATATATTTTGAACAACCTCTGAAAGATATTTTTTCCAGAGAAGGTCAACTCATTCAACAGGCAAATGTTAAAGCCAATAAAATTCGAGAAAGAACAATCCGAAAAGCATTATAATTGTTCATTAGAGTGACCGAAGTACATTAAGCTATCAACGCGCCTCAGGTGTTTATGGATTGTCTATTCACCTATAATGGATAAGAGTTAAATATGTCTCAACTCAGCGACAAAGACGTTATTCTTTCAGTTCACGAATATAACTTCAAAAAAACATCCTCTCAAGATAGTTTTAATATCGCATTTGGTATCGATAAACACTTCCTTTTCGGATGTGGCGTCGCGATTTCGTCGATCTTGTTAAATAATAAAACCATCAACTTTGAATTTCACGTCTTTACTGATTCTTTTAGTGAAGACGATAAATCACGATTTTCAGCTTTAGCGGAGCAGTATCAAAGCTGTATAAAAGTATATTTAATCGACTGCGAAAAACTTAAGTCGCTACCAAGTACGAAGAACTGGAGTTACGCAACGTATTTCCGCTTCATAATAGCTGATTATTTTTATAATAAGATAGACAAGCTACTCTATCTGGATGCTGATATCGCCTGTAAAGGGAGCATTCAGGAGTTAGTTGATTATGTATTTGCAGAGCAGGAAATTGCTGCTGTTGTTTCTGAAAGAGATGTTGAGTGGTGGACAAATCGTGCCCTGAGGCTGACCACACCGGAGCTGACCTCAGGTTATTTCAACGCGGGTTTCTTGCTGATCAATATCAATGAATGGCATAAAAATAATATCTCCAACAAAGCGATTGAGATGCTACGTGTACCTGAGTGGGTGGAGAAAATTACGCACCTGGATCAGGATGTACTGAATGTGCTTCTGGCAGGAAAAGTCAGGTTTATTAATGGTAAATATAATACGCGGTTTAGCATTAACTATGAATTAAAAGAGGGTGTAGACAATCCGGTAAATGATGAGACAGTGTTTATTCATTATATTGGGCCAACTAAACCCTGGCATGAGTGGGCGAGTTATCCGATCTCGAAGAGTTTTTTGCTCGCCAAAGATGCTTCACCCTGGCATAACGTTGACCTCCTTAAGCCAACGAATAGTAACCAATTCAGATACTCGGCCAAGCACAAATTTAATCAAAAAATGTATGTTAAAGGCATCTTAAATTACCTTCATTATTACAAACTTAAAATTATTAAATGAAGGCATATAATAGTTTTGCTACGAAACAGGGTAGCTCACTAACAATGTTGGCCATAGCGTTTTTTATTAAATGATAACGCAACGTTAATGATGGTGAAAGGTAATTAAAAGTGGATTTTAAACAACTCACACAGTTTAAAGATATCATAGTGCTGGACAGGCGTACTGACGTTCGTGATGACCGCGACACGTTTAATATCTCCTGGGGTATCGATAAAAATTATCAGACTGGTGCTGCAATTTCTATTGCATCAATCCTGGAAAATAATAAACAGCAGTCAATTGATTTTACCTTTCATATCATTTCAGACTATCTGGACAATGAGTATATTGCGCTTTTAACACAGTTGGCTGAGCAGTATGGTACCGTCATTAAACTGTATCTTATTGATGCCGAGCCTTTATCGTCTTTGCCTAAAACGAACATCTGGCCAGTCTCAATTTATTATCGCGTGATCTCGTTTGATTATTTTTCTGAACGTCTGGATAAATTACTTTATCTTGATGCAGATATCACCTGTAAAGGCTCTTTGCACGATCTTGCTATGCTGAAGTTTAGCGATGAGTATGGTGCAGTGGTGGTAGATGTGGATTCGATGCAAAATAAAAGTGCGAATCGTTTAAACAATGCAGAGTTTAGAGGGAATTATTTTAACTCTGGTGTGATGTATATCAATTTACAGCAGTGGTTACGATCAAACCTTACTGAAAGGTTTTTCGAGTTACTTGCTGATGATGAACTTGTGAAGAATTTAAAATACCCTGATCAGGATATTTTGAATGTTATGTTCCTCCATCATGTGAAAATATTATCCAGAGAATACAACACAATATACTCGCTGAAGTCTGAGTTTGAGATAAAAGATACCAGCCACTACAAATCGATTATCAGCGATCGCACCGTTTTTATCCATTATACAGGTGTAACCAAACCGTGGCACAGCTGGGCAGATTACCCATCGGCACTCTTTTTCCGTAGGGTATATGAATTATCGCCATGGAAAGCCATCCCTTATCAGACTGCCATGCGAAAACATGAGTACCGTGAAAAATATAAACATTTGCTTTACCAAAAAAACTATATTGGCGGTGTTCTGGCTGCGGTTAAATATAATTTAATGAAGGGTTGATGTTACATGGTTGATAAAATTATATTTACGGTGACGCCCATTTTCTCTATTCCTCCTCGCGGCGCAGCGGCAGTAGAGACATGGATGTATGAGGTTGCACAACGAACCTCAATTCCGAACCGGATTGTGTGTATCAGGAATGAAGGATACGCAGATTTTTCACAGGTGAATGAAAACTGTAGCATCCACCGTGTGGGGTTTAGCCGTATATATAAGCGTCTGTTTCAGAAATGGACGCGACTCGATCCTCTCCCCTATTCGAAACGGATACTGAAGATCGCCAAAGATTTTCCTGTCACCGATCACAGCGTGATCGTTGTGCATAACAGTATGAAGCTGTACCGGCAAATTCGACAACGTGCCCCGCAGGCAAAGGTCGCCCTACATATGCATAACGCGTTCGAACCGAAAGGGCTCGAGCATGATGTAAAAATGATTGTGCCAAGTTTATTTTTGAAGAATTACTATCACTCTTTTCTTCCCGAAGCAGATATTGAGATTGTACCGAATGGGATTGATTTAAAACGCTACCAGTCCGACTCTGCGCCGATATCAAAACCTAAAATCGCGATATTACCTGATGAAAAAGTCATCTTTTATGCCGGGCGTATTGTGCCGGACAAGGGTGTTTTGTTACTTCTCCAGGCGTTTGAACAGCTTATTGCAACGCATAATAATCTGAAGCTGATTGTTGTCGGCGACTATAACGAAGTCAGTAAAACTGATGGGGGAGCCTACCAGCGTGAGGTCAGAGCCGTTGCAGAACGTCTCGCAGACCGGTGCGTTATGACAGGTAGCCTTCCACCCGATCAGATGCATCGATACTATCCGCTGGGTGATCTGGTTGTTATTCCTTCCCAGTTCCAGGAGCCATTTTGCATGGTGGCGATAGAGGCGATGGGGGCCGGAAAACCGGTTCTGGTGAGTACGCGCGGGGGGATGGTTGAGTTTGTTAAGGAAAACGACACCGGCTATCACCTACAAGAGCCGATGACAGCAGAAACCATTGCTCAGGATATTGTGGCCGTTTTGTACAATGCTGAGTTGTCCAACATCGCTAAGCGTGGACAAAAATACGTTTATGAACATTACAGTTGGACTGGCGTGACACAAAGGTTCGAAGAGGTTATTAACGGATGGTTTAACTGAAAAAAAGGCTACGTAACGTAGCCTTTTTTGATCATGCTTTCTTATTTTTCATCGCTAACAGGAAGCCAGCGAAAATACCGAGAAGATCTAACTCTATCTGCTCAAAATTCCCACGGACTATGAAATAGCCGAAGAAAGATAACATGATGATGATATAGGCATTTAATGGCGAGTAGCGGTTCTCTCTAAATGCGTTAGACAGGCATTCTTTAATCACACCAGCATACACTAATAACAGTCCCGCTAGCCCCAGAAGACCCGTGCCAAACCAGACAAATAGCGCCAGATTATGTGGCCCAATAGACTCTCGGGAGATCCATGCAGGGTAATCAACGACGCGTTTATTGTAAACGTCATCATAGGCTTTATTGCCAAAACCATAGCCTATTACCGGATTCTCCATGATGAGGTTCAATGCACTCCCCTGGGTCCCGTTGGTGTAGCGATAGGAGCTGTCTGTTTGCTGCAGTTTAAATGCTAAAGTAGCGGGCATCTCTTTATGTGAAAAAAGTAATGTTACTATAATTGCTGCAGCTATCCCGCCCGAAATAAGTAATTTCCATTGCTTATACAATAAGGTCCAGACCAGACAAACCATCAATACTGCCAGCCATGCTCCACGCGAAAGTGTCCCTAACATCAGGAACAGATACACTGCACCCATAATGAGAAACGCAATACGGTATTTCGCAGATTTTATAAGCCATAAATTTAGCAGAGCGGGAAAAAGAAAGACTAATGCGTCAGAAATGCTACGATGCCTGTAATCCGTAAACGGCATAATGTCATTCTTAAAATCATGATAGTAAGAAACCAGTTCTGTCAGGCATCGCAAACTTAATGCGCAAAGGAATGAAGAAAAAATCAACTTTGCGATAAATTCCTTTCCTTCATTCCGTAGCAATACAGGAAGGGTAAGCGTACATAGCAGCATGTTTTCAATCACCGAGTTAGTGATTGATTTCAGGCTTGCTTTAATATCGGGCGTTTGAAACAAAGATAGTAGTGCTGCAACTGTTAGAAAAACAATACTGCCAAAAAGCAACGTTTTGAAAACAGGGGTGTAATCTCTGAAATGCTTACACAAATACACAATTGTTGTGATTGTCATAAGAATAACAATCAGATGTTTATATCGTGTGATATCATCTAAAAAATAAGTAGCAATAAACAAGAATACAAGTGTTCTGTTCCAGTATAACTGCCAGTTTTTTTTCTCTTTTAAAGAAAATAATGTTTGTATCATCATTGCTCCGACATCTGCATACGAGTTTTTATAGCTTCAACAGTAAACGATCAAATACGGTAGAAGCAGACAAATTGACAAGGCTTCTACTCGCAGAACGACACTCTTCCTGGTTCTTCCCGTAACCACCAATTAAGCCCGGATCCGTTGGCCCATATAATGTAATGTTTGGCCGATCCAGTGCCGCAGTCAGATGACTCAAACCGGTATCAACGGATACAACAACTTTAGCACCCGCCAATACGTGAGCCACTTCTTCCAGACTCATTCGTGGTAAGACATCAACGTAATCAAATCCTTCTGCCAGCCTTTTTGCTCTGGCTTCTTCATGAGCCGCCCCCCAGGGCAGCTTAATGCGTACTCCTGCTTCGCTCAGTAACCCAATTAACTCTCGCCAGTGGGCTTCTGGCCAATGCTTATCGTCCCGGGTCGTGGCGTGTAAAAATACCACATACGGGTTCATATTCGAATTCAGATGATTCAGGAAATGCCGGGCGATGGCATAGTCGCCCTGGGTTTCCGGTTTGGCGTAACCCAGGCTTTTGGCGAACAATTCACGGGTGCGCTCTACGGCGTGCTGCTGTTTAGCAATATGATGGCGATGACGATAGAACAGGCTTGCCAGCGGTTCGCGGGCAGATTGCCAGTCCATGCCATGCTTTTCGCCCCGTGCCAGACGAGTGACCAGCGCGGAACTTTTGGCCAGCCCCTGCGCGTCGATAATCGCATCGTAGTGTCGGGCGCGGACAGTCTCACGAAATGCGCGCCGCTCGGCTTTAACCGGCGCAGAGAACCACGCTTTGCGCCAGCGGCGAATCGCCACCGGGATCACGCGATCTACTGCGGCGTGCCAGGTCGGGATCTGTGCGAAGCCTTCTTCGACCACCCAGTCAAAACGAATATCGGGAATGGCCTGCGTCGCGTCAGTCAGCGCGGGCAGAGTGTGCAGCACATCGCCCATTGAGGACGTTTTAACGATCAGCACACGCATTTGTTACCCTTCTTCACTCAATAACAGTTCATTCAGCTCGTCGAGGACGCGCTGTGGGGTGATGTCGATCAGACTCTGGTGATAACCCTCTGCGGCATCACCTTTACGCACTTTGTGATAACCCGTGATCAGGCGAATGACGCGGGCTTTATGCGACAGCGGCGGGGTAAAGTCGGGGCTGCTCGGGCCATACAGCGCCACCAGAGGGCGGTTCAGCGCCGCGGCAACGTGCATCAGACCGGAGTCGTTGGAGACCACCGCCTTACAGGCGGCCAGCAGGATAACAGCCTGCTCCAGCTGAGTTTCTCCCGCCAGATTACGACACCATGCCTGCTGCTCCATACTTAGCGTGGCGAGGATTTCATTGCCCGCCTCGTGATCTTTCGCCGAGCCAAACAGCACAATCTGATAGCCTTCGTCGATCAGCTGTTTCGCCAGCTCTGCGTAGTGATAGTGCGGCCAGCGTTTAGCTGGACCAAACTCTGCGCCAGGGCAGAAACCAATCAACGGGCGATCGGTCAGCAGACCAAAGGCATTGCAGGTCTGCGATTTCTCGCCTTCATGCACCTGCAGCTGTGGCCACAGCAGCGGCTGCGGCAGGTCTTTTGCGCTGCGCATCACGCCCTGGTCATAGGCCAGCGCGACGTAGCGCTCCACCATCAGCGGCCAGGCGTCTTTATCCAGTACACGCGCGTCATTCAGCAGACCGTAGCGCATTTCGCCGCGCCAGCCGGTGCGGTGCGGCACGCCAGCAAAGAAAGGCACCAGCGCAGATTTAAAGGAGTTGGGCAATACGTAAGCGCGGTCATAGCGTTTTTCACGCAGGTTATGGCCAAGCTTGCGACGTTGAGCAAGTTCCAGCGCCCCGTGACCAAGCGGCATCGGGATCGCTTCGTTCACTTCGGGCATGCGCGATAAAAGCGGACGGCACCACGCGGGTGCCATCACGTCAATTACCGCCTGGGGATAGCGCGCCTTGAGCGTGCGATAGAGACTTTGCGACATCATCATGTCGCCCACCCATGACGGGCCGATCACCAGTATCTTCATGCTTACTTCTTACGCGTCGCGGTTCAGCCAGGCCATATACTCCGTCACGCCTTCGGCAACGGTCCTGAACGGCTTGTCGTAGCCGGCAGCGCGCAGGTTAGTCAGATCCGCCTGCGTAAATGCCTGGTAGCGACCTTTCAGTTTTTCCGGGAACGGGATGTACTCGAGGCTGCCTTTCTGATGGTACGCCAGCGCCGCGTCGGCCACCGCCTGGAACGACTCTGCGCGGCCGGTGCCAAGGTTATAGATACCGGAAACACCGTTCTCCCAGAACCACAGGTTCACTGCCGCCACGTCACCCACATACACGAAGTCGCGCTTGAAGCCATCGCTGCCTTCGAACAGTTTCGGGCTTTCGCCGTTGTTCAGCTGGGTGTTCAGGTGGAATGCTACGCTCGCCATGCTGCCTTTGTGGCCTTCACGCGGTCCGTAAACGTTAAAGTAGCGGAAGCCGACAATTTGCGAATTGGCTTCTGGCAAAATCTGACGCACATATTCATCAAACAGGAACTTAGAGTAGCCGTAAACGTTTAGTGGCTGCTCGTATTCACGGGATTCAATAAAGTCAGACGTGCGGCCGCCGTAGGTGGCTGCAGAAGAGGCGTACAGGAACGGAATTTCATGTTCCAGGCAGTAGTGCAGAACCTCTTTGGAGTACTGATAGTTGTTATCCATCATGTACTTGCCATCCCACTCGGTGGTGGATGAGCACGCGCCTTCATGGAAGATGGCCTCGATATCGCCGAACTCTTCGCCTGCCATAATCTGGATCAGAAAGTCTTCTTTATCCATGTAATCGGCAATGTTCAGATCCACCAGGTTAGCAAACTTGGTGCCGTCTTTCAGGTTGTCCACCACCAGAATGTCAGTGATGCCTTTGTCATTGAGGGCTTTAATAATGTTGCTGCCGATAAAGCCCGCGCCGCCGGTAACGATGATCATAGCTGTAACCTTTGAAGTGTGGAGCCTGGGGAAAATCCCAGGCACTAATACTCATATCATATCATTAGTATGACGACCCTTCAGCCATTCACCGACATCGCGCAGGGGTACACGTGATTTATGCTGCAAAAATGGTAACAGTTAATGTGTCATCTCGTATCGAGGTATAGGTTTGGGTAATATGTTCCGAAATTTGCCGAGTCTGGAGAATTGCAATGCGTGGTGATTTTTACAAACAGTTAAACAATGACCTGGAAACCGCGCGTGCGGAAGGGTTGTTCAAAGAAGAGCGGATTATCACTTCTGCTCAGCAGGCGGATATCACCGTTGCCGACGGCAGCCATGTGATCAACTTTTGCGCCAACAACTATTTAGGCCTGGCGAATCACCCGGCGCTTATCGCTGCGGCGAAAGCGGGCATGGACTCCCACGGTTTTGGGATGGCCTCGGTGCGTTTCATCTGCGGTACCCAGGACAGCCATAAGGCGCTGGAAGGCAAGCTGGCCGCGTTCCTCGGCATGGAAGATGCAATCCTCTATTCGTCCTGCTTCGACGCCAATGGCGGTCTGTTTGAGACTCTCCTCGGTGCGGAAGACGCCATTATTTCCGATGCGCTGAACCATGCATCAATTATTGACGGCGTGCGCCTGTGTAAAGCGAAGCGTTTCCGCTACGCCAACAACGACATGCAGGAGCTGGAAGCGCGTCTGAAAGAGGCCCGCGAAGCCGGGGCACGTCACGTTCTGATTGCCACCGATGGCGTGTTCTCGATGGACGGCGTGATTGCCAACCTGAAAGGCGTCTGCGATCTGGCGGATAAATACGATGCGCTGGTAATGGTCGATGACTCTCACGCGGTTGGCTTTGTCGGCGAAAACGGCCGCGGCTCGCATGAATACTGCGAGGTGATGGGCCGGGTGGACATCATTACCGGTACGCTGGGCAAAGCGCTCGGCGGCGCGTCCGGCGGTTATACCGCGGCGCGTAAAGAGGTGGTGGAGTGGCTGCGCCAGCGCTCCCGTCCGTATCTGTTCTCCAACTCGCTGGCCCCGGCGATTGTCTCGGCCTCCATCAAAGTGCTGGAGATGGTGGAAGAGGGTAGCGAACTGCGCGACCGTCTGTGGTCCAACGCCCGTCTGTTCCGCGAAAAAATGAGTGCAGCGGGCTTCACGCTGGCCGGTGCCGATCACGCCATTATCCCGGTGATGCTGGGTGACGCGGCGGTGGCGCAGAACTTCGCGCGCGAGCTGCAGAAAGAGGGCATTTACGTCACCGGTTTCTTCTTCCCGGTGGTGCCAAAAGGTCAGGCGCGTATCCGCACCCAGATGTCGGCGGCGCATTCCCCTGAGCAAATTGAGCGTGCGGTCGAAGCCTTTACCCGCATCGGCAAACAACTGGGCGTGATTGCCTGAGGACGAGTGATGAAAGCGTTATCCAAACTGAAAGCGGAAGAAGGCATCTGGATGACCGACGTACCGGAGCCGGAAGTTGGTCATAACGATCTGCTGATCAAAATTCGTAAAACCGCCATTTGCGGCACTGACGTGCACATCTACAACTGGGATCAGTGGTCGCAGAAAACCATTCCGGTTCCGATGGTGGTTGGCCACGAATATGTCGGCGAAGTGGTCGGCATCGGTCAGGAAGTAAAAGGCTTTAAAATTGGCGATCGCGTCTCTGGCGAAGGTCACATTACCTGCGGCCACTGCCGTAACTGCCGCGGCGGACGTACGCACCTGTGCCGCAATACCGTCGGCGTGGGCGTTAACCGCCCGGGCTGCTTTGCCGAATACCTGGTGATCCCGGCATTCAACGCCTTCAAAATTCCGGATAACATTTCTGACGATCTGGCCTCCATCTTCGATCCGTTCGGCAACGCGGTTCACACGGCGCTGTCGTTTGATCTGGTGGGTGAAGACGTGCTGGTTTCCGGTGCCGGTCCTATCGGTATCATGGCCGCCGCCGTGGCGAAGCACGTGGGTGCGCGCAACGTGGTCATCACTGACGTGAATGAATACCGTCTGTCGCTGGCGCGTAAGATGGGCGTTACCCGTGCGGTGGATGTCTCCAAAGAGAACCTCACCGACGTAATGGCTGAGCTTGGCATGACTGAAGGCTTTGACGTGGGTCTGGAGATGTCCGGTGCGCCGCCGGCGTTCCGCACCATGCTCGACACCATGAACCACGGCGGGCGTATTGCGATGCTGGGTATTCCACCGTCAGACATGTCTATCGACTGGAACAAAGTTATCTTTAAGGGTCTGTTCATTAAAGGGATTTATGGCCGCGAGATGTTCGAAACCTGGTACAAGATGGCCGCGCTGATCCAGTCGGGTCTGGATCTGACCCCGATGATTACCCATCATTTCTCCATCGATGATTTCCAGCAGGGCTTTGACGCGATGCGTTCAGGCCAGTCAGGTAAAGTGATCCTGAGCTGGGATTAATCGCAAAAACAGGCCGGATTATCCGGCCTGTTCCTCAGGAAAATCGGAAAATATGTAAAGTAATGTTATTTTCAATATTAGGAGAGACATTGGTTTGTTGCATTGAACATTTCATTTATCCGATCCTTCCCGCATTTATCTCGTCTGGTTCGTAAAAATAGTATTTGTAAGCCATAATCATTTGTTCATACAATGGCGGGGTATCCTCAAAGGCATTCGGTAAATGTATGAAGAATAATGCAAATAAACTTAGCGTTATTATTCCATTGTATAACGCAGGGCATGATTTCAAGGCCTGCATGGAATCCTTAATCGCGCAAACATGGAATGACCTGGAAATCATCATTGTTAATGATGGCTCAACGGATGGCTCTGTTGAAATCGCGCAATCCTATGTCGACGCTTATCCCCACGTCCGTTTGCTGCATCAGGCTAATGCCGGTGCTTCCGTGGCGCGCAATCGTGGTTTAGCCGCCGCGACCGGAGAGTATATTGCCTTTGTTGATGCGGATGATCTGGTCTATCCAGACATGTACGAAACGCTGATGAAGATGATGTTGGAAGACAATCTGGACGTTGCGCAGTGCAACTCCGACTGGAGCTACCGAGAAACCGGCAACACCTGGCAGTCAATCCCTCCCGAGCGTGTTCGCTCGACCGGGGTATTAACCGGGCCGGAGTGGTTAAGGATGGCGCTTAAGTCACGCCGCTGGACGCACGTGGTGTGGATGGGCATTTATCGCCGCGAGATTATTATTAACAATAACATTACTTTTATTCCCGGATTGCATCACCAGGATATTGTGTGGACGACTGAGTTTATGTTTAATGCTAAGCGCGCCCGCTATACCGAGCAATCGTTATATAAGTATTTCCTGCATGATAATTCCGTGAGTCGTTTAAAACGACAAGGGGATAAGAACCTTAATTATCAGCGACACTATATTAAAATTACCCGCTTATTAGATAAGCTTAATCGTGAATATGCTGGCCGTATTCCGATTTATCCGGAATTTCATGACCAGGTTATTTACGAAGCGCTGCGCGTATGCCACTGCGTCCGCAAAGAGCCGGATGTCGCGATGCGAAAACGGATGATCGCCGAAATTTATACTTCCGGTATGTATCAACGGATGGTGAGCAACGTGCGCGGCGTGAAGCTGGCGTACCAGGTGCTGCTATGGTCATTCCGCCTGTGGCAGTGGCGCGACAAGACGCAGTCCCAGCGTCGTGTCGCGCGTAAGGCGCTTAATCTACCTTAACAGGGGCGCTGTTGGGGGACTTCCCCCAACCTTGCCACTGGTGCTGCATATACTTAATCAGCATGCTCTGGGCAATACTTTCACTCAACACGCTGAAGAAACGACGGGCGTCGACGGGTTCTAACGATCCTTTCGGCTGGCACACTTTTACGCCAGAGAAGGGATTACGCGGTGCGACGGGTGCGGCATTTTTCGGCGGCGTGCGCTGAGGCGTCGAAGTATCCACCTGCGGTTCATTCAGCAAGCTGCTGGCATGGACCAGGGTAATATCCGCCGGCAGGCTCGGCAGCATCTGCTGTAACACACGAACGGTCGATGGATGTGGGTGACCAATGGCGATTGCCGAGCCCGTCCGGCGCGCCAGCTGTACGGCGCGGTTAAACTGGAACCGGATATCGGCTTCGTTTTGCGTGTCATCGAGGAACACTTTGCGCTTAATCACCTTCACGCCAGTGCCCTGCGCTGCGCGCATCGCCTGGCTGTTGCCGATGGTCATGCTGTCGAGGAAGTAAAGATTGTAGCGCGCCAGCGACTGCATCACCTTCTGCATGCCGAACAGGCTGGAGGTCATGGCGCTGCCCATATGGTTATTCAGCCCCACGGCATAGGGGACCTTGCCGTACGCCTCGCGAATAATGCGCTCGATCTCGCTGCTGCTCATCTCCGGGCGCAGCGTGTCTTTTTCCAGCGGCTGCTTACTGAGCGGTGCCATCGGCAGATGAATCAGCACTTCATGCCCGCTGTTGTGGGCCCTGGTGGCCATTTCGCGGGCGTGAGGCGCGTTGGGCAACACGGCGACGGAGAGGGCGGATGGCATCGCCAGGATCTGATTTTCCGTCTGGGGGCGATAACCGAAGTCATCGATGACAATTGCAAGTTTACCTGCGTAAACCGGCGCCACCAGCATCAGTGCGCTGACGACGGAGAGAAGCGTACGACGAAATTGAAGCAAAACTTATCTTCCCAACCACGGCTGTGGATTGACCGCCTGACCCTGGCGACGAATTTCGAAATAGAGTGACGGGCGGCCCTGACCGCCACTGCTGCCCACCAGGGCGATAGCCTGACCGGCGCGCACCTGAGTGCCGACACTGACCAGTGCGCTCTGGTTGTAGCCGTAAAGACTCATGTCGCCTTTACCGTGTTCAACCACCACCACCAGTCCGTAGCCCTGAAGCCAGTCGGCAAGGATCACGCGACCATCGGCAACAGCTTTGACTTCGCTGCCTTCCGCTGCGCCGATCACAATCCCCTTCCAACGTAGCTCACCCTGCAGCTGTTCGCCATAGCGATGCAGAATTGAACCGCGGACCGGCCAGTAGGCCTGACCGCGTGGCGAGCCCAGGCCGCCGGTACGCGACATCAGCGAGCGCTCGTTTTCGGTCGGTTTGTAGGTGGTGCCTTTGCGGGATGCTTCCTGCTGGCGATCGCGCACGGCCTGCGCTTCACGGGCCTCACGCTCGGCACGTGCTTTTGCCGCCGCTTCTGCGCGGGCGAGGCTGCTACGTAAGCGGGATTCGTTGGCGCGCATTTCACCCAGCTGCGCCTGGCTCTCCTGAATGGAGGACTCCAGTCCGGAGAGGGTTTTCTTACGTTCGTTGCGCGCTTGTTCCAGTTTGGCCTGCTGGGCCTGCTGATCGTAGAGCAGGGTTTGCTGCTGGCTCTGCTTCTCTTCCAGCTCTGCTTTTTGCGTGGTGACCTCTTCGCGAGTCTGCTTAAGCTGCGCGATGGTCTCCTGCCGGGACTGGTTGAGATAGCCGAAGTAGGCCTGCAGACGCTGTCCGCGCTGGCTCTCTTCGCCGCTGAGGATCAGCTGGACGCCGGTGTGTTCACCCTGGCGAAAGGCAGCGTCGAGCTGCGCGGCAAGGTTTTTCTCCTGCGCCGCCCGCTGGCGCTCAAGTTTCGCAATCGACGCGTTCATCTCATCGATCTGCTTATTTAACTGGGCGAGGGTGTTTTGGGTTTCGCGTAGCTTCCGGGCGGCGGCGGAAATGGCTTCTTCCTGCTGCTTAAGCTGGGCAAGCAGAGACGAGCGCTGCTGCTGCTGCTGGCGTACCGCGCGCTCTTTGACGGCGATATCGGCCTGAATGGATTTGAGCTGGTCACGTTCGTCCGCCTGGGCGGATGCCGCGCACAGCAATACGCCAGCGCTGAGTGCGCTGGCGTAGAGCAGGGGCCTGACTGATAACCGAAACGGTTTCACGACCCATGTGATTGAAACAATCGCCTTTCCCCTCATGGGGACGGATTATTCCACGATGAACAGCTGCTTGCCAGTCATCTCTTGCGGGATTTCCATGCCCATCAGGGTCAGCATGGTCGGCGCGATGTCTGAAAGCTTGCCGCCATCAACCGCTTTAACCGCTTTATCACCGATGTAAATCAGCGGTACTGGCAGGTTGGTATGGGCAGTGTGCGCCTGGCCGGTAGCCGGATCGCGCATCTGCTCGGCGTTGCCGTGGTCAGCGGTGATCAGCATCTGGCCGCCAACGGCTTCGATGACTTTCGTTACCTGATCGATGCAGGCATCCAGGGCTTCGATTGCTTTGATTGCCGCTTCCATGACGCCAGTGTGGCCGACCATATCACCGTTCGGGTAGTTACAGATGATGGTGTCATATTTGCCGCTTTCGATGGCGGCAATCAGCTTCTCGGTCAGCTCGGCGGAGCTCATCTCTGGCTGCAGATCGTAGGTCGCTACTTTCGGGGAGTTGATCAGAATGCGATCTTCGCCTTTGAACGACTCTTCAACGCCGCCGTTAAAGAAGAAGGTAACGTGAGCATATTTCTCGGTTTCGGAGATGCGCAGCTGGGTTTTGTCGTGCTTCGCTACCCACTCGCCAAAGGTGTTCGCCAGCGATGACGGTGGATACGCGCACGGCACTTTGATGTCGGCGGCATATTCGGTCAGCATGATGAAATCGAGCTTCACTTCTTTCTTACGGGTGAAGCCGTCGAAATCGGCATTGACGAAGGCGCGGGTGATTTCACGGGCACGGTCAGCGCGGAAGTTCATGAAAATCAGCGCATCGCCATCTTCCATTGCCGCATCAGCCTGACCTTCAGCTCGGATCACGGTCGCTTTCACGAATTCGTCGTTTTCATCGCGGGCGTAAGCGGCCTGCAGCGCGGCAACGGCGGTGTCTGCCTGGAACTCGCCTTTGGCTTCAACCAGCAGATTGTAGGCCTGCTCAACGCGGTCCCAACGGTTGTCGCGGTCCATAGCGTAGTAGCGGCCAATAATGGAGGCCACGCGGCCTTTGCCCAGCGCGGCAAATTTGTCTTCGAACGCTTTCAGGGAGGATTCAGCGCTGCGTGGCGGAGTGTCGCGGCCATCGAGGAAGGCGTGCAGATAGATTTTGTCGGCACCCTGTTTCGCGGCCAGCTCAACCATCGCCATGATGTGGTCTTCGTGGCTGTGTACGCCACCGGCGGAGAGCAGACCCATAATGTGCACTGCTTTGCCTGCGGCAACGGCGTTATCGACAGCGCCCGTCAGCACCGGGTTGGTAAAGAAAGTACGTTCTTTGATTTCAACGTCCAGACGGGTCAGATCCTGATAGACAATGCGGCCTGCGCCGATGTTGACGTGTCCGACTTCAGAGTTGCCCATCTGGCGATCCGGCAGACCCACTTCCAGACCGGAAGCGTCGATCAGCGTGTGGGGACGTGTGGCCCACAGTGCATCCATAACCGGGGTTTTAGCACTGAAAATGGCGTTATCCTGGCTGTCTTCACGGTAGCCATACCCATCCAGAATCATCAGTACCACAGGTTTTTTAGAAACCGACATTGCGACAACCTCTTTGCTCAAAAGACGAAAAATTTGCGTAATTTTACTACAGCTGAATCGATAAAATAGCCGCAGAAGATCAAGAAAATCGCAGGGGCAAGCGTAAGGATAGGTCATTTTGGGTCTTTTTTTTCGTGGCAGGCCGCAGAAAATGGATTAGCTTATTGTCGCTGGCTGTATTTGCCACAGCGCACAGGTATACTCCTGTCCTGGTTTTTTATTCACTCAGTCGGGAGTTGTTACCCCCCATGCAAGAAATTATGCAATTTGTTAGCCGCCACCCCATACTTTGTATCGCGTGGATTGGTTTACTGGCAGCAGTACTGTTCACCACTTTCAAAGGTATTACCTCTAAAGTGAAAGTGATCACCCGTGGCGAAGCAACGCGTCTCATCAATAAAGAAGAGGCGGTGGTTGTAGACCTGCGTCAGCGTGACGATTTCCGTAAAGGCCATATTGCAGGCGCCATTAACCTGCTGCCTACTGAAATCAAAGCCAATAACTTTGGCGAACTGGATAAGCATAAAGACAAACCCATTATTGTCGTTGACGGTAGCGGTATGCAGGCTCAGGAGCCGGCAAATACACTCGTTAAAGCCGGCTTTGAGAAAGTCACTGTCCTGAAGGACGGTATTTCTGGCTGGAGCGGTGAGAATCTGCCTCTGGTTCGCGGTAAGTAAACAGGAGTCAAGTCATGGCCAATATCGAAATCTACACCAAAGCGACCTGCCCGTTCTGCCATCGTGCAAAAGCGCTGCTGGACAGCAAAGGCGTTACCGTTCAGGAACTGCCGATTGATGGCGACGCTGCAAAGCGCGAAGAGATGATTAAACGTAGTGGCCGTACGACGGTTCCGCAGATCTTTATTGATGCGCAGCACATTGGCGGCTGTGATGACTTGTATGCGCTTGATGCGCGTGGTGGACTTGATCCCCTGCTGCGCTAAGGCGTTTTAGGACAATTAAAAAGGGTTTTTCCATGTCAGAACAAAACAACACCGAAATGACGTTCCAGATCCAGCGCATTTATACTAAAGACGTCTCCTACGAAGCACCTAATGCGCCGCATGTTTTCCAGAAAGATTGGCAGCCAGAAGTTAAACTTGATCTGGATACCGCGTCCACCCAACTGGCGGATGGCGTGTATGAAGTCGTACTGCGTGTTACCGTGACCGCCTCTCTGGGCGAAGAGACTGCATTCCTGTGTGAAGTACAGCAGGGCGGCATCTTCTCCATCGAAGGTATCGACGGTAATCAGATGGCGCATTGCCTGGGTGCATACTGCCCGAACATCCTGTTCCCGTATGCCCGCGAATGCATCACCAGCCTGGTTTCCCGTGGTACGTTCCCGCAACTGAACCTTGCGCCGGTGAACTTCGATGCGCTGTTCATGAACTATCTGCAGCAGCAAGCTGGCGAAGGTACTGAACAACATCAGGATGCCTGATGAGTACTGTCAATGCGTCAATGACTGTGATCGGTGCCGGTTCATACGGCACCGCTCTTGCCATTACTCTGGCAAGAAATGGTCACGAAGTGGTTCTTTGGGGCCACGATCCTAAACATATCGCTACGCTGCAAGCGGACCGCTGCAATGTGGCGTTTCTTCCTGATGTCACCTTCCCGGACTCTCTGCACCTCGAAAGCTCCCTTGCGACGGCGCTGGCCGCCAGCCGTAATATCCTGATTGTTGTCCCGAGCCATGTCTTTGGCGATGTGCTGCGGCAGATCAAACCGCTGATGCGGGCTGATGCGCGGGTGGTGTGGGCGACAAAAGGGCTGGAAGCCGAGACCGGACGCCTGCTGCAGGATGTCGCCCGAGAAGCCCTGGGGGATGACATCCCGCTGGCGGTGATCTCCGGCCCGACATTTGCGAAAGAGCTGGCGGCAGGGCTGCCAACGGCGATCTCGCTGGCCTCCACCGATGATGTCTTTGCTGATGACCTGCAGCAGCTGTTGCACTGCGGTAAAAGCTTCCGCGTTTACAGCAACCCCGATTTTATCGGCGTACAGCTGGGCGGCGCGGTGAAGAACGTTATCGCCATTGGCGCGGGCATGTCCGACGGTATTGGCTTTGGGGCGAATGCGCGTACGGCGCTGATCACCCGGGGCTTAACTGAGATGAGCCGTCTGGGCGCGGCGCTGGGTGCCGATCCGGCCACCTTTATGGGGATGGCAGGGTTAGGCGATCTGGTGCTGACCTGTACCGACAACCAGTCCCGTAACCGCCGCTTTGGCATGATGCTCGGTCAGGGCATGGATGTGATCGGCGCGCAGGAGAAGATTGGTCAGGTGGTCGAAGGTTATCGCAATACCAAAGAAGTTCGCGAGCTGGCACACCGCTTTGGGGTGGAAATGCCAATAACCGAGGAAATTTATCAGGTATTGTATTGCGGAAAAAATGCGCGCGAGGCAGCATTGACCCTATTAGGTCGTGCACGCAAGGACGAGCGTAGCAGTAATTAACCGCAGGGAACCGTTATCACCTGAATGACCCGGCTAGCGAAGAACTGGCCGGTCATTATCATTTCGTCTGGAGCAAGCAATGCCGTGTGAAGAACTGGATATCGTCTGGAACAATATTAAAGCCGAAGCCCGGGCTCTGGCCGACTGCGAGCCTATGCTGGCCAGCTTCTACCACGCGACGCTACTCAAGCACGAAAATCTCGGCAGCGCCCTGAGCTATATGCTGGCTAACAAACTGGCTTCCCCGATCATGCCCGCTATCGCCATCCGTGAAATTGTGGAAGAGGCCTATGCTGCCGATCCGGAGATGATCGCCTCCGCTGCCTGCGATATTCAGGCGGTGCGCAACCGTGACCCGGCGGTGGACAAATACTCCACGCCGCTGCTGTATCTGAAAGGCTTCCACGCGCTGCAGTCCTACCGCATCGGCCACTGGCTGTGGAATGAAGGCCGCCGCGCGCTGGCTATCTTCCTGCAAAACCAGGTTTCTGTCACCTTCCAGGTGGATATCCATCCGGCAGCGAAGATTGGCCACGGCATCATGCTCGACCACGCTACCGGCATTGTGGTGGGTGAAACCGCGGTGATTGAAAACGATGTCTCGATCCTGCAGTCCGTTACCCTTGGCGGTACCGGCAAAACCAGCGGCGATCGTCATCCAAAAATTCGGGAAGGAGTAATGATTGGCGCAGGGGCGAAAATCCTCGGCAATATCGAAGTCGGGCGCGGGGCGAAGATCGGTGCCGGGTCCGTGGTCCTGCAGCCTGTTCCCCCGCACACCACCGCCGCTGGCGTCCCGGCGCGTATCGTCGGCAAGCCAGACAGCGATAAACCGTCAATGGACATGGATCAGTTCTTCAACGGTATTCACCATACCTTTGAGTATGGCGACGGGATTTAGCTTCTGAGAACGGCGCCGGCATAACCCAGCTGGCGCCAGGCTTCATACACCACCACCGACACCGCATTCGACAGGTTCATGCTGCGGCTGTCCGGCATCATCGGAATACGAATTTTTTGCTCAGCAGGCAGGACATCGAGGATGGTCGCGGGCAGCCCGCGCGTTTCCGGGCCAAACATCAGATAATCGCCTTCCTGATAACTCACTGCGCTATGCGCGGGCGTGCCTTTCGTCGTCAGGGCGAACATACGCTGTGGGTTTTCCGCTTCCACAAAGGCAGCGTAATGAGGGTGGCGAACCACGGCAGTGAATTCGTGATAATCCAGCCCGGCGCGGCGCAGGCGTTTGTCGTCCCACGTAAAGCCCATCGGCTCAATGATATGCAGGCGAAAACCGGTATTGGCGCACAGACGGATGATGTTGCCAGTATTAGGTGGAATTTCTGGTTCGAATAGAACGATGTTAAGCATGCTCTCCCATCTCATTTGGCTCAAAAGTTGCGGCGGGCAGAATAGCATTCCCTCTCCCCTTTGGGGAGAGGGTTAGGGTGAGGGGCTAGGCCGCATTCCCCTGTGCCAGCGGGGCCAGCCCGGCCGGGAGGTTGCTCAGCTCCTGGACCAGCATCTCTTTACTGATCTCACGGATAGTCTTCGCTCCGGTCAGGGTCATCGCCACTTTCATCTCTTTCTCGATCAAGTTGAGCAGATTTGCCACGCCCGCCTGGCCGTGGGTCGCCAGCGCGTACAGGTACGCACGGCCCAGCAGGACCGTGTCCGCACCCAGCGCAATCATGCGCACCACGTCCAGACCGTTGCGGATGCCCGAGTCAGCAAGAATGGCAATATCACCTTTCACCGCATCGGCTATCGCTGGCAGGGCGCGGGCAGAAGAGAGTACCCCGTCCAGCTGGCGTCCGCCGTGGTTCGAGACCACAATCCCGTCTGCGCCAAAGCGCACCGCATCGCGGGCATCTTCCGGATCGAGGATCCCTTTGATCACCATCGGGCCATCCCAGAACTCACGGATCCACTCCAGGTCTTTCCACGAGATCGACGGATCGAAGTTATTTGCCAGCCAGCCGATGTAATCTTCCAGCCCGGTTGGTTTACCGAGATAGGTCGAGATATTCCCCAGATCGTGCGGGCGGCCATTGACCCCCACATCCCACGCCCACTGCGGATGGGTCACCGCCTGCCAGTAACGACGCATCGCTGCATTTGCGCCGCTCATCCCGGAGTGGGCATCGCGATAGCGGGCACCCGGGGTGGGCATGTCGACGGTAAAGACCAGCGTCGAGCAGCCTGCCGCTTTGGCACGCTCCAGTGCATTGCGCATAAACCCGCGGTCGCGCAGGACGTACAGCTGGAACCACATCGGGCGCTTGATGGTTGGGGCGACTTCTTCAATCGGACAGACCGAGACGGTCGAGAGCGTAAAGGGGATCCCTTTTGCATCGGCGGCGGCGGCGGCCTGCACTTCGCCGCGACGGGCATACATGCCGCACAGTCCGACCGGGGCGAGGGCCACCGGCATCGACAGTTTTTCGTTGAAGAGCGTCGTGTCGAGGCTCAGGTCAGACATATTCTTCAGCACGCGCTGGCGCAGGGCGACTTGCGATAAGTCTTCCACATTGCGACGCAGCGTGTATTCAGAGTAGGCCCCGCCATCAATGTAGTGGAACAGGAACGGTGGCAGGATGCGCTGCGCCGCGGCGCGGTAGTCACTGGCTGCGGAAATAATCATGCTTTGTTCTCCCTGGGATCGGCGGACTCGCCGGGCAGGCGGGTAATGCGCGCCTGACGAGCCTGATCTTCATCGAATCGTTTAATGGTGGTGTGGACGAAGCCCAGGTGCGCCATCATCGCAGTGCGCGCGGCTTCGGCATCGCCAACAAGAATGGCGTTAAGCACCGCCTCGTGCTGTTCGGTAAGCTTTGCAAAAACGGGTGGGACCAGATACATGCGCTGACGGCTCTGCTTCACGGAGGATTGCAGCAGGTCGAAAAAGCCACGCATGGTCTGCAGAAGCACAACGTTATGCGAGGCTTCGGCAATCGCCAGATGGAAACGCACATCCGCCTGCGAGGCGATATCCGGATCGCTGCTGTGGGTTGCCTCAAAACAGGCCTTCAGCTTCTCTTTATCAGCCGGCGTGGCGCGCATTGCGGCATGCCAGGCGGTGCTGGTTTCGATGGCGTGACGGGCTTCGAGGATATCGAAACTGTAGTCCGGGTCGTTCTCCATTAACGTTTTTAACGGCTGAACGATGTTCTGCCCGGACCAGTCTTCATGCTGCCAGCGTACAAAGGTTCCGCCGCCGCGACGGCTCAGCAGCACCCCTTCACTGACCAGCGTCGCCAGCGCTTCGCGCAGCGAGTTGCGCGACACGGCAAGCTGGCTGGCAAGCTGGCGCTCGGCGGGCAACTTCATGCCCGCCTCCAGCTGCTGTTCTTCAATCAGCGCCCGCACGCGAGAGGCAATCTCGTCGGACAGGCGTCTGGGCATGACTATCATGGGATCATCCAGGTTAAGACATAGGCCTGCAGGGTGGTGATCACACCCACCATGCAGGTGAATATCAGGCTGTGCTTCACGGTAAAGCGGAACAGGTCCGACTCTTTACCCACCAGGCCTACCGCCGCACAGGCGATGGCAATGGACTGCGGAGAGATCATCTTCCCGGTGACGCCGCCCGTGGTGTTGGCCGCAACCAGCAGCACGTCCGAGACGCCGATCTGCTGGGCAGCGGTCGCCTGCAGGGCAGCAAACAGTGCGTTAGATGAAGTATCCGATCCGGTCAGGAACACCCCCAGCCAGCCGAGGAACGGCGAGAAGAAGGTGAACGCGGAGCCGGTATGCGCCAGCGCCAGTGCCAGCGTCGACGACAGTCCTGAGTAGTTAGAGATAAATGCGAAGGCCAGCACCATCCCGATGGAGTAAATCGGCAGCGCCAGCTCTTTCAGCGTACTGGCGAAGGTCTGTATTGCCGCGGCTGGCTTCATCCGCAGCCATACGATAGAAAGAATAGCGGCAAACAGGATCGCTGTGCCGGTCGCGGAGAACCAGTCGAACTTGTAGACCGCAGCATACGGCGTGGCGTCATGCACGACCGGCGGCATGCGGGCCACCATTTTGTCGAGGAACGGCACGGAAATGTTCACCACCATGTCGTACAGCGCGCCATTCGGGGCAAACAGGGCTTTAAACGGCGGTACGCTCCACAGCGTCACCGTGGCGGTCAGGAACAGGAACGGCGACCAGGCGCGGACAATCTGGCCCGGCGTGTAGCGGGTGCGCGCCAGGGTCATATCAACCTGCGACGCGCCCATATCGCCAAAGCGGAAGGTTCGTACCGGCTGCCAGCGCTTCAGGAACAGGGTCAGACAGACCAGCGACACCAGTGAGGAGATAATGTCCGGCAGTTCCGGGCCGAGGAAGTTGGAGCTCAGGTACTGGGCAATCGCGAAAGAGCCGCCCGCCACCATTACCGCAGGCCAGGTCTCTTTCACACCGCGCCAGCCGTCCATAATCGCCATGATCCAGAACAGCACGATGATGGTCAGGAACGGCAGCTGGCGGCCTACCATCTGGCCGATTTCGAAGCTGTCCAGCCCGGTGACCTGTCCGGCCACCAGAATCGGAATACCCATCGCGCCAAAGGCAACCGGCGCGGTATTGACGATCAGACACAGGCCGGCGGCATACAGCGGGTTAAAGCCCAGCCCAACCAACAGCGCGGCGGTAATCGCCACCGGTGCGCCAAAGCCTGCCGCCCCTTCGAGGAATGCACCAAAACAGAAGCCGACGATCAGCATCTGCAGGCGCTGGTCCGGCGTTATGGAGAGGATTGACGAGCGAATAATGTCGAACTGCCCGGTCTTCACCGAGATTTTGTAGACAAAGACCGCCGCGATGATGATCCACGCAATCGGCCACAGTCCGTAGAAGAAGCCATACACCACGGAGGCTAACGCACGGTCGACCGGCATTTTGTAGAAGAACAGCGCCACCATCAGGGCGATAGCCACGGTATACGTTGCGGCAAGGTACCCCTTCAGCTTGAGTTTAATCAGCGCGAAGAAGAAGAACAGAATAGGTAGCGATGCTATCAGGCTCGACAGCCAGATATTTCCTGCCGGATCGTAGTTTTGTTGCCAGAGGCTCATTGCAGGTCTCCTGAGGACCACACCTGCTGCGGCGCGGTGAGTCTGTGCTCATCTCGGCGTCACAATAAGTGTAAAAGTGGTCCTGCCAATAGTGTGATGTAGGGTTAATGACAACAAATGGTTAACCAAATGTTATTAATCGGCAATGAGTTTGTGAGCAAAGATTATGGAAGTGTGAACCAGAGGAGGGTTGGTTGCGGAATTGGTTGGGCCAATTTGAGGGGAGGAGAGTCATCCCCTCTCCGCAGGGGGAAAGGGGAAAAATGCGGGGAAATCAGAACTCAGTCTTGCTAAAACCCGTCATCTCTTTCAGGCCCATTTCACGGCCCAGCTCGGTCATCGGGTGAACAACCACCAGCCCGCGCACGCTTTTCTTCAGCTTGCCCATGTCGGCCTGTTCTTTCTTGGTGATCGCCCGACGGAAAGGCAGGTTTGCCAGCTTCTGCGCTTCTTTGCTCAGCTTCTGGTCTTTCACGCCGCGCAGGCGCTCGATTTCAGTTTCCAGCGTCGCTTTCTCTTTTTCCAGCTCGGCGTATTTCTCGGCGGCATCAACCAGCGAAAGGCTTGCCTGCTGGTGGCGGATCAGATCCAGGCGGTCGCTCAGGCGTTTAATTTCGTTCTTTTCGACTTCTTTCATCACATATAGCTCTAAATTCGGGGGAGATTACAGGGAAGGATACACCAATGTGCGCAGGCTTACTTCTGAAACGCTTTTTTTAAGCTGATTCGGGAAATCAGCTCAGTCAGGGAAAGGACCATGGTGGAGCGGACAATCTGCTGATAACGCTGCTTCTGCATCGCGTACAGCTCCGGGTCGCTGGTATCAAAATGCGGCGTCGGGGGCAGAGCGGTGACGCAGTGCAGCTCGCCAAGCGGGCCGAGGATTTCGTCGTCGGTGAACGCATACTCGCTGCCGTCGTGATTCAGCTCTTCGCGCAGCGCCATCAGAAGCTCGGCATCTTCATACTCGTGACGGCTGATGACGCCCAGGCCATAGATCAGTTTCAGACGCACGGATAAATCGCCCAAGGGGCCGTCGCCGTCGAGTAACGGTTCAACTGCGTATTTCACCGCGTAGTCGTCTTTGCGAAACACCTGAAGCACCAGAATATTCACCGCCTCGGTTAACAACTCGACGGCGGATATCAGGAAACTTCGAACGGTTTTGCCAGCATTCAGACGCTCCAGCACACGGTTTTCAAAGGCCTGGGTTTGTTCCATTGTTGCCTGCATATCTGACAATCTATCATCCGGGCGCAGGATGACCGGCGCCCGGTCCTGCATTATTTGGTTGCGTTGTAAACGTTAACGGCCTCCACCACGACTTCGCTGTTGGCATCCAGCGTGGATACCTGCGCCAGCGCAGCCTGTGGGCCATTCTCGTCAATTAATTGTGCCAGCTCCTGCGCCTGCGGATCTTCTTCGCTGCGGTAATGCATGGCGGCGGCGATACCGGTGACCAGGTTAGCGTGTGGCAGGCCGTACTCCAGGGTACCGAGCAGCGGTTTGATCAGACGGTCACCCGCACTCAGCTTACGCAGCGGCTGACGGCCCACGCGCTCAACGTCATCTTTCAGATACGGGTTTTCAAAACGACCGAGGATTTTCTGAATATATGCCGCATGCTTATCGGCATCAAAACCGTAGCGTTTAATCAGAACCGCGCCGCTCTCGTCCATTGCACCTTTAACCACTGCGCGAATTTTCTCATCGAGGATCGCGTCGCGAATGGTCTGATGACCGGCTAATTTTCCGAGGTAGGCGGTTATAGCATGCCCGGTGTTCAGCGTGAAGAGCTTACGCTCGACAAATGCCATCAGGTTGTCCGTTAATTCCATACCCGGGATCTCAGGCAGCGCGCCTTTGAACTGGGTTTTGTCGACAATCCACTCGCTAAAGGTTTCAACGGTCACTTCCAGCGGGTCGTTGGTCGCTGAGGCCGATGGCGGAACGATACGGTCAACGGCGGAATCCACAAAGCCGACGTGCGCTTCAACCCAGGCTTTGTCTTCATCAGCGACCGCAGCCAGCACGTGACCTTTCAGCTGGGTGGTGCCACGCACCATGTTCTCACAGGCGATGATATTCAGCGGGGCGTCGTTACCCTGGGCTTTACGTTTTGCCAGCCCTTTCGCCACGGCCGGGGCGATGCGCTCCAGCACTACCGGTCCGACGGCGGTGGTCACCAGGTCCACCTCGGCAATCAGGTCGATAACCTCGTCACCGATGCTGCTGACCGCGCTAACACCGGTCACGGTGTCAATCTGCTCGTTTTCACCGACCACATGCACCTGATAGCTATGACGAGCATTCAGGGCATCCAGGACCGTCTGATTCACATCGGCGAAAGTCAGGGTAATGCCCGCGTCTGCCAGCAGTTTGCCGATAAAACCGCGGCCAATGTTACCTGCGCCAAAATGTAATGCTTTCATCGTATTCACCTTCATCAATGTTTTTACCCGAGAGGGCTGGGGTGAGGCTTTTCCCTCACCCTAACCCTCTCCCAGTGGGAGAGGGGGTAGTGGGGAACTTACTTGTTCAGCAGCGCCAGCACTTCTTCAACGCTGGTGGTGTTGGCCAGGCGCTCAATGACAGTTTCATCGTCCAGCGCGTTGGTCAGGCTGGTGATCACCTGGATATGCTCATTGTTGCGAGCGGCGATACCAATCACCAGGCGGGCGATGTCGTCTTCTTCTTCACCGAAGCGTACACCGGCTGGATACTGGCAGAACACCACGCCGGTTTTCAGCACGCGATCTTTCGCGTCAACCGTACCGTGCGGCACTGCGATGGATTCGCCCAGATACGTTGGGGTCAGTTTTTCACGTTCCAGCATCGCGGCAACGTACTCTGGCTCAACGTAGCCGCCTTTCACCAGCTGCTCGCCGGCAAAGCGAATCGCTTCTTCTTTGTGGCTCGCGGTGCGGCCAAGGAAGATGTTCTCCGCACCCAGTTTAAACAGGTGGCTGTTGCTCTCGTCGAAGCTGTCCTGCAGGCTGCTACGCACTTTCACTTCGTTATCTTCGTGACGCTGCGCGGCAACCAGACGCTCGGTCAGGCTGGAGTACAGACCGCTGTCGAGGAAGTTGGTCAGCGAAATGTGCTGGGCCTGTGGCACCTGGCGCATCGCACGTTCGGTCAGGTCGCGGTGAGTGATCACCAGGTCAACATCCGGCGGCAGGCTGTTAATCGCGCTGTTGGTCACAGAGATATTGCTCAGACCCGCATCCGCGACTTTCTTACGCAGCACGCCTGCACCCATAGCGCTGGAACCCATACCGGCGTCGCAGGCAACGATGATTTTACGCACGTGGCTCAGGTCGTTAGAGACGCTACCCGCAGCCAGCGGCGTTGCAGCTACAGCACCTTTAGACTCGGATTTCATATCCTGCATACGACGGGTCGCCGCTTCGATATCGTCTTCTTCTTTCACTTTGCTGGTTTTCAGCAGGATAGCCGAGACCACGAAGGAGACGGCCATTGCCGCGCAGATTGCCGCGATGTTCGCGAGGTAAGCACCTTTCGGGGTCATCGCCAGTACCGCCAGGATAGAACCTGGAGATGCAGGAGAGACCAGACCGCCACCCAGCACGCTCAGGGTGAACACGCCGGTCATACCGCCGAGGATTACGGCGAGGATCAGACGCGGGTTCATCAGCACGTAAGGGAAATAAATTTCGTGGATACCGCCCAGGAAGTGGATGATTGCCGCACCGCCAGCAGACTGCCTGGCACTGCCGCGACCAAAGAACATGTACGCCAGCAGCACGCCCATACCTGGACCCGGGTTCGCTTCAATCAGGAAGAAGATAGACTTGCCGAGGTCGTGTGACTGCTGAATACCCAGCGGCGAGAAGATACCGTGGTTGATGGCGTTGTTGAGGAACAGGATTTTCGCCGGTTCAACAAAGATGGACGCCAGCGGCAGCATGTCGTGGGCAACCATGAAGTTGACGCCCGCCGCCAGAATTTTGGAGAGCACTTCAACTGCCGGACCAATGCCGAGGAACGCCAGAATCGCCAGGATCATCCCGATGATGCCAGCGGAGAAGTTGTTTACCAGCATTTCGAAGCCGGATTTGATTTTGCCATCAACCCAGACGTCGAATTTCTTAATTGCCCAGCCGCCCAGCGGACCGGCAATCATTGCGCCGAGGAACATCGGCATATCCGCACCGACGATCACGCCCATGGTGGTGATTGCACCGACCACACCGCCGCGGTCACCGCCAACCAGACGACCACCGGTATAACCGATGAGCAGCGGCAGCAGATAGGTAATCATTGGGCCAACAAGTTTTGCCAGCGTTTCGTTCGGCAACCACCCTGTCGGAATGAACAATGCAGTGATGATACCCCACGCGATAAACGCGCCGATATTTGGCATCACCATGTTGCTGAGGAAACGACCAAAGCTTTGTACTTTGATCTTGAAATCGGATGACATAAAACACCCCTTCTTCTGTTTACGCTTAGGCTTGAGCCCGAGGTTTATTGTTAATGCGCGGCGGCAGAGGTAGCCGAGCCCTGTTCTGATAACGTGAAATCTGGCACTTAATTATCTAACTGTCCAGATAGTGAAATTTTGTGTGATCTCAATCACGTAAATGCAATGTGTATGGGGTATGGCGGGGTGATCTGAGTCACAAAACAGCGGTCTGTAAAAAATTTACGATCATAAAATAAGCGAAATTAGCCCATTGATGTGAAGTTGATCACATTATGATTGCGTGTGTTTGTTTCTGAAATGTGATCAATTTCACAAAGTATTTTTAGTCGGATTTCTCCGGATGTGATCGGCGGCAAACTCTGCTGTGGCGCTAGACGCCAGGATGTAAGCATGCAACACGAAAAGCTAAAAATACTCACCTGCAATGTGGTATGGCGAAAAGTTCCAAGCTAGATTAAGCTCTTACTGTAAACTTAACTCTATTATTCTTCAGGATATATTTTGTCACGCTTCTAAACTTGCATGGAGATAGAATAAAAAACCATACTCCCCGGCCAATTTGTGATAAGAATTTCATTCTGTTTACTTAACAGTGAATTAATGTGGTTGCTTACCATTTAATTGTTTTAATGAGTTTACGATTTATTCAGTGAGGCAAATATGTTTCTCAACTATTTTGCGCTGGGAGTGTTGGTGTTTGTATTCCTGGTTCTTTTTTATGGAATCATCGCCATTCATGACATTCCTTATAACATGGCAAAAAAACGCAACCATCCGCATGCCGATGCTATCCATACTGCCGGGTGGATTAGCCTGTTTACGCTCCACGCCATTTGGCCATTCCTGTGGATTTGGGCAACGCTCTATCAACCAGAGCGCGGCTGGGGGATGCAAAACCATATGCAACCGCCAGAACGTAATCCCGACGTTGATGCGCTGGCAAAGCGCGTAGCTGAGCTGGAACAAAAACTGGCCGCGGTGCAAGCCGCAGCCGTTAAGAACACGTCGGAGCAATAATCATGGATCTGTTGATTATATTGACCTATGTCGCCTTTGCGTGGGCCATATTTAAAATATTTCGCATTCCGGTAAACCAGTGGACGCTGGCGACAGCATCACTGGGGGGTATTTTCATTGTTGCCGGTCTTATTTTATTAATGAACTATAACCACCCGTATACCTTTACGGCGCAGAAAGCGGTTATTTCTATTCCGATTACGCCGCAGGTCACGGGCGTCGTGAGCGAAGTCACGGATAAAAATAATCAGCTCATTAAAAAAGGCGAAGTGTTATTTAAACTCGATCCGGGCAGGTACCAGGCGCGAGTAGACCGCCTGAAGGCCGATCTGGTAACGGCAACGCATAACATTGATGTACTGAAAGCCCAGTTGTCTGAAGCACAGGCCAACACCACGCGGGTGTCCGCCGAGCGCGACCGACTGTTTAAAGACTACCAGCGTTATATAAAGGGTAGTCAGGCGAAGGTGAATCCATTCTCTGAAAGCGATATTGATAACGCCCGACAGAATTATCTGGCGCAGGATGCGATGGTAAAAGGGTCGATTGCTGAGCAGACCCAGATCCAGAGCCAGTTAGACAGCATGTCTAATGGGGAGCAGTCGCAGATTGCCTCCCTGCGCGCCCAGCTGGCGGAAGCGACCTATAACCTCGATCAGACGATAGTGCGTGCGCCAAGCAACGGCTACATCACTCAGGTGCTGATTCGCCCGGGGACTTATGCTGCCGCGCTGCCGCTGCGTCCGGTGATGGTGTTCATTCCTGAGCAGAAACGGCAGATCGTGGCCCAGTTCCGCCAGAACTCGTTACTGCGTCTGAAACCGGGCGATGAAGCGGAAGTGGTGTTCAATGCCCTGCCAGGCCAGGTCTTCTCCGGTAAGCTTACTGGCATCCTGCCTGTGGTACCCGGCGGTTCTTATCAGGCTCAGGGTGCACTGCAGTCGTTAACGGTGATTCCGGGTACTGATGGTGTGCTTGGCACCATCGAGCTGGAGCCAAATGCCGATGTCGACGCGCTGCCTGACGGTATCTATGCCCAGGTAGCGGTGTACTCAGACCACTTCTCGCACGTGTCGGTGATGCGTAAAGTGCTGCTGCGCATGACCAGCTGGATGCACTACCTCTATCTCGATCATTAATCCTTTCTCAGGCAGGCATGCGCGACGCATGACCTGCCTTTTTTTATTGCCTGGGCCATACTTACTTTTTTGTTGGCGAAAAGGAGCAGGCAATGAAACTTATCGGCAGTTATACCAGTCCCTTCGTGCGTAAAATCTCCGTTCTCCTGCTGGAGAAAGGCATCACCTTTGAATTTGTTAATGAACAACCTTACCAGGCCGAAAACGGCGTGGCGCAGTATAACCCGCTGGGCAAAGTTCCGGCGCTGGTCACCGATGACGGCGAATACTGGTTCGACTCCCCGATCATTGCCAGCTATATCGAGCTGCTGGACATTGCCCCGGCGATGGTGCCGCGTGACGGCAAAGCGGCGTTGATTATTCGCCAGACGGAAGCGCTGGCGGACGGGATCATGGATGCCGCCCTCACTTCGGTACGCGAACAGGCCCGCCCGGCGGCACAGCAGTCAGAAACAGAACTGCTGCGCCAGCGCGAGAAAATCAGCCGCAGCCTGGACCGGTGCGAACAGTTGATCCGCGACGGTACGCTCGCCACCGATAGCGTTAACCTGGCGACCATCGCCATTGCCTGCGCCATCGGCTACCTTAACTTCCGCCGCGTGTCGCCAGGCTGGTGCGTCGATCGCCCTTTACTGGTCAAGCTGGCCGAAACCCTGTTCCAGCGCGAAAGTTTTGCCCGCACCGAACCGCCAAAGGCTTGATGTCGTCGATAACACTTCCCCGAAGGACGCGGTACAATTACGCCTGACATTGACCCCCAACCGTCAGGCGCTTTCATGACTACTCAGAACACGCTCTACAGCCAACTTCCCGCGACCGATCGTCTGCTTCGCCACGCCCATATCATCCCGATTGTTGAACAGTTTGGTCATACCCGGACCGTCGATACCCTACGCCTGCTGCAGGATGAGGCACGCGCCCATATCCGCACACAAAACGGCCTGCCGGCATGGTGCGATGACTGGGCACAGGAAGCGGAAAAACGTCTGACGGCGGGGGCGCCGCAGGGCCTGCGGCCGGTGATTAACCTGACGGGCACGGTGCTGCATACCAATCTGGGGCGGGCGCTGCTGGCAGAAGAGGCGGTGGAGGCAGTCACCCAGGCGATGCGCGCACCGGTGACGCTGGAATACGATCTCGACGGCGCCGGGCGCGGTCACCGGGATCGTGCCCTGGCGGCGATGCTGTGTCAGCTTACCGGCGCGGAAGATGCCTGCATTGTGAATAACAACGCGGCGGCGGTGCTGCTGATGCTGGCCGCCACGGCGAACGGGAAGGAAGTGGTGGTCTCCCGGGGAGAGCTGGTGGAGATTGGCGGCGCGTTTCGCATCCCGGATGTGATGACCCAGGCCGGGTGCAGGCTGCATGAAGTGGGCACCACCAACCGCACCCATGCCAGGGATTATCAGGCGGCCATCAATGAAAACACCGCCCTGCTGATGAAAGTGCATACCAGCAATTACCAGATTGAAGGGTTTACCCATGCGGTCGATGAGGCCGAACTGGCGCAGATTGGCCAGGCGATGAACGTCCCGGTGATTGCCGATCTGGGCAGCGGTTCGCTGGTCGATCTTAGCCAGTACGGTTTACCGAAAGAGCCGATGCCGCAGGCGCTGATTGCCGCCGGGGTTAGCCTGGTGAGCTTCTCGGGCGATAAATTACTGGGCGGGCCGCAGGCCGGGATTATCGTCGGCAAACGCGATCTTATCGCCAGATTGCAGCAGCACCCGCTGAAACGCGCCCTGCGCGCGGATAAAATGACCCTCGCCGCGCTGGACGCCACCTTGCGGCTCTACCTCCATCCACAGACGTTAGCCGAAAAATTACCGACCCTGCGCCTGCTGAGCCGCGAGGCTGCTGACATCCAGCTTCAGGGCGAACGGCTGCTGGTGCAGGTGGCGCCGCATTACCCGGACTTTGAGGTGCGGGTTGAAGCCTGTCTGTCGCAGCCGGGAAGCGGCTCGCTGCCGGTGGATCGACTGCCCGGCGCGGCGTTGACCTTCACCCCGCGCGACGGGCGCGGCAGTCAGCTGGAGGCGCTGGCCCTGCGCTGGCGAACGCTGCCCGTACCGGTGCTCGGACGGATAAAAGACGGACGTCTGTGGCTGGACTTACGCTGTCTTGAAGATGAAGCACAGTTTCTGGAGATGTTGCTGAAATGATTATTGCCACTGCCGGGCACGTTGACCACGGCAAAACGACGCTGCTGCAGGCGATCACTGGCGTGAATGCCGACCGTCTGCCGGAAGAGAAAAAACGCGGCATGACCATCGATCTCGGTTATGCCTACTGGCCCCAGCCGGATGGCCGGGTGCTGGGGTTTATCGATGTCCCCGGACACGAAAAATTTCTGTCCAACATGCTGGCGGGCGTGGGCGGCATCGATCACGCCCTGCTGGTGGTGGCCTGTGATGACGGAGTGATGGCGCAGACGCGTGAACATCTGCAGATCCTCCAGCTGACCGGCAATCCACAGCTGACGGTGGCGTTGACCAAGGCCGACCGCGTCGACGAGGCGCAGGTAGAGGCGGTGCGCGAGCAGGTGCAGGCCACCCTGCGGGAATACGGCTTTGCCGATGCCGACCTGTTTGTCACCGTGGCCACCGAAGGGCGCGGAATCGACACGTTACGCGACCATCTGCAGCAGTTGCCTGCCCGCGCCCACGCCGATCACCAACGCTTTCGTCTGGCGATCGACCGGGCGTTTACCGTTAAAGGGGCCGGGCTGGTGGTGACCGGCACGGCGCTGTCAGGCGAAGTGCGCATTGGCGATAGCCTGTGGCTCACCGGGGTTAACAAACCGGTGCGAATTCGCGGGCTGCACGCCCAGAATAAGCCTGTCGACCAGGCGCAGGCCGGCCAGCGTATTGCCCTGAATCTGGTGGGCGATACCGAAAAAGCGCAGCTGAACCGCGGCGACTGGCTGCTGTCCGACGCCCCCCCGGAACCGGCCACGCGCCTGATTGTCGCTCTGCAGGGCGATGTGCCGCTGACCCAGTGGCAGCCGCTGCATATTCACCATGCGGCCAGCCATGTCACCGGCCGCGTCTCGCTGCTGGAGGGCGCGCTGGCGGAGCTGGTCTTTGACGCCCCGCTGTGGCTGGCCGATAACGACCGGCTGGTGCTGCGTGATATCTCCGCGCGGATCACCCTGGCCGGGGCGCGGGTGGTGACGCTCAATCCGCCACGCCGCGGCAAGCGTAAACCAGAATACCTGCACTGGCTGGCCACGCTGGCACAGGCGGGCGATGACCGGGAGGCGCTGCTGGCGCACCTGGAGCGCGGGGCGGTGGATCTGGATGCGTTCGGCTGGGCACGCCAGCTGAACGGGGAAGGGCTGCGGGCCCTGACGCAGCAGCCGTCGTTTATCCAGGCCGGAACGAGCCTGCTGAATATGGACGTTGCCGCCCGCTGGCAGCGTAAAATTCTCGACACCCTGGCGACCTATCATCAGCAGCATCAGGATGAGCCGGGCCCGGGGCGTGAGCGCCTGCGGCGCATGGCGCTGCCAATGGAAGATGAAGCCCTGGTGCTGAGGCTGATCGAGCGGATGCGGGAGAGCGGCGACCTGCGCAGCTATCACGGCTGGCTGCACCTGCCGGATCACAAGGCGGGCTTTACCCCGGAGCAGCAGGCCATCTGGCAACAGGCCGAGCCGCTGTTTGGCGACGAGCCGTGGTGGGTGCGGGATTTAGCGCGCGAAACCGCGACTGACGAAGGCACGATGCGCCAGGTGCTGCGCCATGCGGCGCAGCAGGGGCTGATTACCGCGATCGTCAAGGATCGCTATTACCGTAACGATCGGATCGTGATTTTTGCCAACCTGATCCGCGCGCTGGATCAGGAGCGTGGCTCGACCTGTGCGGCAGACTTCCGCGACCGTCTCAACGTCGGGCGCAAGCTGGCGATACAGATCCTCGAGTATTTCAACCGCATCGGCTTTACCCGTCGCCGGGGTAACGATCACCTGCTGCGCGACGCGCTGCTGTTTGCCGGGGACTAAGCTTTTTCCCGGGCAAGTTTTTGCTTCGCCAGCCAGACTGCGCCCAACCTGCCCGCCTGGTTACCCAACTGACAGGGCAGGATGGGCACCTGCAGCGCGTCCCACTCCTCGAAGGTTTGCAGATGCTTATCGAGCAGGCGATAGATTTTCTCCTGCTCACTGATGCCGCCGCCAATCAACACCACCTGCGGGTCGAACATCGAGATCACGCTGTAGATTCCGCGGGCAAGAAACAGCGCCCACTGTTCGACGGCTTCGCGCAGGTGCAGATCGTTCTCCATGCGCACAAACAGCTCTTCGCCTGTCGGCATCTCCTCTTCTGAGACCGCCAGTGCCCGACGGCAGGCCTCCATCAGCCCTTTGGCCGAGGCGACGACGTGCATCCCTTCGCCGTGGTTGCCGACCGGGATGACCCCGAACTCCCCGGCCCGGTGATGTGCACCGCGCCAGAGATCGCCCTCGACCACGATGCCGCCGCCGATCCCGGTACCTACCGTGATACAGACAAAATTCTCGTACTCGCGCCCTGCACCGCACCAGCGTTCGCCCAGCGCGGCGCAACTGGCGTCATTATCGACAACAGTGGGCAGGTCGGTCAGCTCAGAGAACAGTGCGTACAGATTGACGTTATCGAGGTACTCCAGCGCCCCGGCCCTGGCCGCATCGCCGGTATGGGTATTGATGTGGCCCGGGATGCTCACTCCGATCGCCGCAATCTCATGCTCCTGCTGATACGCTTCCACCACCTCGCGCCACTGCTGTTTGAAAGTATCTTCATCGTCCGGCGTATCAAATTGATCGGTGGTCAGCTCGTTGCCGTCTTCGTCAATCACGCCATGTTTAATGTGGGTTCCACCCACGTCAAAGCCGATAAAAAGCCGCATTTATCCTTACCTCCCCGGTTTGTGCGCTTTAAGTATGGCTCAGGGCGGAAAACGAAACGTAAAGTAAGGTAATGCGTGAAGAGGCTCGCAAAGCCGGTGACAACTGGCTGAATTTTCACCGCCCCGGTCTACCCTTGTAGGACACACACGCAAGGAGACAGTCATGACGAATAACCCTCCATCAGCACGTATCCTGCCCGGCGAATATGGTTTTCCCCTCAAGCTAAAAGCCCGTTATGACAACTTTATCGGCGGCGACTGGGTAGCCCCCGTCGACGGCGACTATTACCAGAATTTAACCCCGGTGACCGGCCTGCCGCTGTGCGAGATTGCCAGCTCCGGGACCCGCGATATTGACCTGGCGCTGGATGCCGCCCACAAGATCAAAGAGAAATGGGCGCACACCTCGGTGCAGGATCGCGCGGCAATCCTGTTTAAAATCGCCGATCGGATGGAGCAGAACCTGGAGCTGCTGGCGACGGCAGAGACCTGGGACAACGGGAAGCCGATCCGCGAGACGATGGCGGCGGACGTGCCGCTGGCAATTGACCATTTCCGCTATTTCGCCTCGTGCATTCGTGCCCAGGAAGGCGGCATCAGTGAAGTGGATAACGACACCGTGGCGTATCACTTCCAGGAGCCGCTGGGCGTGGTCGGGCAGATTATTCCATGGAACTTCCCGCTGCTGATGGCCGCCTGGAAAATGGCCCCCGCGCTGGCCGCCGGTAACTGTGTGGTGCTCAAACCGGCGCGCTTAACCCCACTGTCGGTGCTGCTGCTGATGGAAGTGGTGGGCGATCTGCTCCCGCCGGGAGTGGTGAATGTGGTGAACGGTGCCGGGGGTGAAATCGGCGAATATCTGGCGACCTCAAAACGGATCGCCAAAGTGGCGTTTACCGGCTCCACCGAAGTGGGCCAGCAGATCATGCAGTACGCCACCCAGAACATCATTCCGGTAACGCTGGAGCTGGGCGGCAAATCGCCGAACATCTTCTTTGCCGATGTGATGGATGAAGAGGACGCTTTCTTCGATAAAGCGCTGGAAGGGTTTGCCCTCTTTGCCTTTAACCAGGGCGAAGTCTGTACCTGTCCAAGCCGCGCGCTGGTGCAGGAGTCCATCTATGAACGCTTTATGGAGCGCGCAATCCGCCGCGTGGAGTCCATTCGCAGCGGCAATCCGCTGGACAGCGTCACCCAGATGGGCGCCCAGGTATCGCACGGCCAGCTGGAGACCATCCTCAACTATATCGATATCGGTAAGAAAGAGGGGGCAGAAATCTTAACCGGCGGGCGGCGTAAGCGGCTGGACGGGGAGCTAAAAGAGGGGTACTACCTCGAGCCGACTATCCTGTCGGGTAAAAACAACATGCGCGTCTTCCAGGAGGAGATTTTCGGCCCGGTGCTGGCGGTGACCACCTTCAAAACCATGGAAGAGGCGCTGGAGTTGGCGAACGACACGCAGTATGGGCTGGGGGCGGGCGTCTGGAGCCGCAACGGCAATCTGGCGTACAAGATGGGACGCGGGATCCAGGCGGGGCGCGTGTGGACCAACTGCTATCATGCCTATCCAGCGCATGCCGCGTTTGGCGGCTACAAGCAGTCGGGCATCGGGCGTGAAACCCACAAGATGATGCTCAACCACTATCAGCAGACCAAATGCCTGCTGGTGAGCTACTCCGACAAACCGCTCGGCCTGTTCTAATCGCACGGAGCAGGTCGCCCGCGGGTGGCCTGCTCAATTTGACTGCGCAGATGATTCAGCACCCCATCAAGGACAAACTGTACGCGCCACGGCTGATACTCCCGTTTACGGAAAATCGCCACCAGATCCAGCCACCACTCTTCCTGATGGGAAAAACAGGGGACCAGCGCACCCTGGTTAATCTCTTTTTGCAGGCTCTCTTTCGGGGCAAAGACGATCCCCAGATGATTACGGGCCAACTCCAGCGCCGTCTGGGTGTTGTCGCAGATATAATTTCCTGAGACTTTATAATCCAGAATCTGCTCCCCGTTGTGTGAACGAAAACGCCAGATATTGGCATCGTCGATGATCATCGAGTCGATAAGAATACAGGAGTGATTTATTAAATCATCCGGGTGACTAATCGGGTGCTTATTAATATATTCCGGCGAGGCAAACGCCGTAACAGAATATTTTGTTAAGGTGCTGGCGACCAGACTTTCATCTTTTGGCTGCGCATAAGTAATCAAAATATCGCAATCGTCGGGGAATGCGACCCCTTCGAAAAATTCATTGGCAGTCAGATTATAGGTTTTCAAACTAATACTGATCTCGCCGATGTCGTCTATTTTATGCACCACCTGGCGGGCCAGATAGGTGATGATCCCCGTTGGGCCATAAATCGTGACTTTTCCGCGCTTTTCATGCTTGTAATCGCCAATGAAATTAATCAGTTGGCTATTTTTCTCCAGCGAGGCGTTGATATAAGGTAGCAACGCTTCGCCAAACTGCGTCAACGCCAGATGGCGGGTGGTACGCTCAAAGACCTTCAGGCCAACGCGCGTTTCAAAATCAGACAGATATTTGCTTACATTCGCCTGCGCCATCCCCAGCAGGGCGGCGGCATCACCAATGCTGTGCGTGGCGGCAATGACGGAAACAATTTTTAATTCACGCGGTTTAATTTGCAGCTTGTTCATTGCGCACGCTCATCTATATGATTTTATATATAATATTATACAAATAACCGCGTTGCATTGCGAATTTTGTAACCATTATTATGCGCCGGGTCGTATGACATTTAATGGATTGCAAAAATAATGACGTTTAAAAAGAATGTACTCATCGCCGCCGCGTTATTTACGGCGACTTCCGCAATGGCCGGGGACTTTTCAGTTGGCGCGGGTGCCGTGTTTAATGAATCACCGTACAAAGGTTATAACGAGAATGTTTCTGCTGTTCCGTTAATTAGCTACGAAGGTGAGCATTTCTATGTGCGTCAGACCACCGCCGGGTGGGTGGTGTGGAAAGATGCAAAAAACGAATTTAGCCTGACGGCCTCCTGGATGCCGCTGCATTTTGACCCGGAAGACAATGACGACGCGGCCATGAGCCAGCTGGACGAGCGTAAATCGTCAGCCATGCTCGGGGGCGCATACTACCGCCACGAAAGCTGGGGTAGCCTGAAATTTGCCGTTGCCGCTGATGCAATGGATGAGAGCGGTGGCGTGGCGGGTGAGCTGTCTTACTTCCGTCCCATCCGTATGGAACGCCTGACCCTGACCCCGTCGGTGGGCGTGCTCTTCTACGATGCAAGCTTCAACGATTATTACTATGGCGTGTCGGCTCAGGAGTCCCGCCGCAGCGGCCTGCAGCAGTACAGCGCAGACGAAAGCGTCACCCCTTACGTGGGCGTGGCGGCAAAGTATCAGCTGACACAGAACCTGTACCTCAACGCCAGCGCGGTCTATACCGTGCTGCCTGACGAAGTGAAGAACAGCCCGATGATCGACCGTGACGACAGCTTCGCGCTGATGACCGGTCTCTCCTGGACATTCTGAGCCACTAAAAAAGCGGTCCTCAGGGACGAGGGCCGCCTCTGTTAACCCGGGCGGCGCTGCCCATACCTGGCCTGAATGGCGGGGGTATGTCCAGCGTCGCCCGGTATCCTTTTTAGGCTTTCGCCTCATCGATCCAGATCCGCATCTCCCCTTCACCGCGGTTTGCCCAGCTAAACCACGGGATAAAGGTCAGGGTCTGCGACTGCTGCAGAGTTGGGGCGCGATCGTACTGCCACAGCGGCTGATGCCCGGTCTCGGCCGCCTGTCGGCGGTTACCCTCGGCCTGAATCAGCATCTTGTGGGCAAAAATGCCTTTGCCTTCAAAGACCTTAAAGTCGCTGTCAGCGGGCAGGGTCAGGTTATGCAACCCGGTGCCGTTATCGGCTTCCTCCAGACAATAGACCAGCGGCCCGCGCTGAATCGCGACTTTTCCCGCCTGCTGGCGCACCAGCGGATTACCGTACACCCGACGCACTGGCATCGGCAGGGTGAGTGCCAGGGTATCGCCCTCCTGCCAGCGGCGAGTCAGGTACAGATAGCCCTGACGCACGTCGCCGCTCACCGTTTCGCCATTTAGCGTCAGGTGCGGTGTGTCGCACCAGTCCGGCAGACGCAGGGCCAGGGTATGATCGATGGCGACCGGCGACGTGATGTCAATTTTCACCTGCTCCTGCCACGGGTAATTTCCGCTGATCCGCAGCTGCAGCTCCTGTTCGCCAACCGGGAAGGCCATGCTATTGCCGATATAGAGGTTGATAAACAGCGCGTCCTCGCGGGCGGTATAGATGTAGTGGCCTATCGAGGTTAGCACCCGGGCGATATTCGGCGGACAGCAGGCGCAGCCGAACCAGCGCTGGCGCACCGGCTTAACGTGATCGTAGATATGGTTAAATTTCAGGGTCTTCGGGTGCACTTCCAGCGGATTAACGTAGAAGAAATGCTTCCCGTCCAGCGCCATCCCGCCGAGCACGGTGTTGAACAGCGCGCGCTCCATCACGTCGGCGTACTGGCTGTTGGCTTCCATCTCCAGCATGCGGCGGGCAAACATCATCAGGCCGATGGAGGCGCAGCTTTCGGCATACACGGTATCGTTCGGCAGATCGTAATCGCTGCTGAAGGCTTCGCCGCTGCTCTGGGAGCCGATCCCGCCGGTGATATACAGCTGGCGCTGGGCCATGTTATCCCACAGGCGCAGGCAGTCCTGGCGTTTGCCTTCATCCTGGCTCAGGCGGGCGAGGTGCGCGACGCCGGTCATCAGGTAGACGAAGCGCACCGCGTGGCCGATTGCCGTTGGCTGTTCCGCCAGCGGCTGATGCGCCTGGCTGTAGGCTTTATCCTGCACCATCCACGCCGGGCCGTAGGTGTTCCAGTGGGAGGTCTTGCCGCGTTTTTCATATTCGATATCGTAGAAGTGCGGCTGCGTTCCGCGTTCCTCGACGAAGTATTTCACCAGTGCCAGATAGCGGGGCTCCTGCGTGACATCAAACAGGCGCATCAGCGCCAGCTCGATTTCCGGGTGGCCGGGATAGCCATGCAGCTGCTGCTCACCCGGCCCAAAAACGCTGTCGATATGGTCGGCCAGCGTGCAGACCACCTCCAGCAGACGCCGTTTGCCGGTGCCCTGGAAGTACGCCACGCCCGCTTCAATCATGTGCCCGGCGCAGTAGAGCTCATGGCATTCCGCCAGGTTCGTCCAGCGCTCGCCAGGGGCTTTGACCGTGAAGTAAGTATTCAGATAACCATCGTCGCACTGGGCGGCGGCCACCAGCTCAATCACCTCGTCGGCGGTTTTTTCCAGTTCGGCATCGGGTTTTTGGCACAGGGACCAGGCCACCGCCTCCAGCCATTTTGCTACGTCGCTATCCTGAAAGACCATCCCGTAGAATTCGCCGCTCTCCAGTCCCGCTGCAATGCGGAAGTTGGTGATGGCGTGGCTCGGCTCGGCCTCGGCGATGCGGTCGTTCAGGGCATCCCACTGATAGGGGATCACTACATCGCGCACCAGCTGTTGATAGTGGCCCAAAAACGGGTCGCTGATTTTCAGTTTATGCAGGTCGGGTTCCATTATGAACATCGTATTCTCCTCAGGACTGAGCGTGACGCTGGCGCAGGTCGGTGGCAATGCGCGCCATCATCGGGTTATTGAGTCTGCATTTGCGAATGGCAATCGCCAGCAGCAGATGGAAAAGGGCAGGAAGCAGGGTTTCCATGGTGGTGATGCCCTGCAGCGAGGCGGCCGTCTGGTTGCCTGCGCCCGGCTGGTAGGCGACAAAAATGAACACCACGCTGATGATCCCGGCGCTGGAGGCCCACGCCAGCTTGATGAAAAACAGGTTAAAGGCGAAGTTCATTCCCGAGGAGCGCACGCCGGTTTTCCACTCGCCGTAGTCATCGGCAAAGGCCATCAACGAGAAGTGCAGCGGCAGGGTAAAGCCGAGGATCACCCCGTTGGCCAGAATTACCACCAGCCACAGCGTTTGATTCGCCGGGCCGCTCGGCAGGAACCACATGCCCGCTGCCAGCACCGCCAGCACCAGGTTGGTGTAGTAGTAGAGTTTGACGGCATCGTGACGGCGCGACAGCAGGTTAACCACCACCGCGCCAAGAATGGAGGCAAAGGTCACCATAGTGAAAAACAGCGAGGTGTAAGCGGTACTGCCTTCCAGCACGTAAGTGATGAAATACATATAGCCGCCGCCGCGAATGTTAAAGACGTTGATCAGCAGGAACGACATCACCAGCATCAGCAGCAGCTGGTCGTTGTTGCGCAGCCCGCCCAGGTGTTCTTTGAGGGTGAATTTACCCATCAGCGCCAGCGGCACGCGCTCGCGGACCCAGAAGAAGCAGCACAGGAACATCACCACCGCAATGGCGCAGAGCACCCCGACCCCCAGCTGATAGCCCTGCGCCACGTCGCCCTGCCCGAGCGCCGACACCAGCCACGGCAAGCCGACGGAGACCAGGAACCCGGCCACGCCGCACAGTACAAAACGCCAGGACTGACAGGAGAGCACTTCGCTGTGGCGGGTGGTCATGGTGTTGATCAGCGCGCAGTACGGCACGTTGATGGCGGTATAGCCTACCGAGAGCAGCAGATAGGTGCCGAAGGCCCAGGCGATTTTTACCCCCATTCCGGCGTCCGGTACGGTGAAGGTCAGCACGCCAATAATGCCAATTGGCACGGCGACCCACAGCTGCCACGGACGAAAGCGTCCCCAGCGGCTTTGGGTGCGGTCGGCAATGATCCCCATCACCGGGTCGGAGATGGCATCGAACACGCGCAGGGCGATAAACAGCGTGCCGACCAGCGCCGGGGTTAAACCAAAGATATCGGTATAGAAAAAGGTCAGGAAGTTCATGATCAGACAGGTAATCACCGTCCCGCCAGCATCACCCAGGCCGTAGCCTATTTTTTCTCTCACCGTCAGGCGGTCGTCGACGGCCTGCTGAGCAATGTCTGTCTGCGTAATCGGAGTGGAAGTCATGAGGTAACTCCTCGGTTATTGAATTTTTTTATGTTGTTTTGTCGGGTACCTGATTCATTCTGCACCGATTTCCGGCCGCAACAAGGGAAGGGAAAAGTATAAAAAGGTGAGGATTCCGACCTGGTGCGCAAAATGTGATTTCGATCGGGACGAATGCCAATTACCTGTTAATAATCAGTAATAAGGCGAATTTAATGCGGCATAAATAGCGAGAAAATGAATGACCACGCTCGAATTATCCATAACGCTTCCGATTAAGGTCCAGAATGGCGGCTATTTTATCTCCCGGGGCGTGGGACGGCATCCGGCGCGCAAGCTGGACTCCTGGGAAGTGATCCTGGTCGAAAAGGGGACATTAACGATTCAGGAGGATGGGACGGTTTTCGAGGTGCATCCCGGTGAGAGTTTGCTGCTGTGGCCCGATCGTCGGCACCGGGGGATTGAGGATTTCCCGGCCGATCTACGCTTTTACTGGCTGCACTTCGAGATGCAGGAGCAGGCGATGACGCCGCCCTTCAGTACGCTGCTGGCCGTGCCACAGCACGGAAAAAGCCAGGATCCGCAGGCGATGATTACACTGTTTCGCCAGTTTCTGACTGAACAGGAAAAGCTGCAGCGCAGCCCGGCGCTGGAATTAATCCTGCTGCTGATCCTGCAGCAAATCACCCTCACGGCCGGACAGGCGCTGCCGCCGGATGAAGCGGGGGTGAGCCTCGCCTGGAAGGCGCGGCAGCGCATCAGCACCCACTTTCACCTGCCGCTCTCGACCTCGCAGCTGGCAAAAGAGCTGCACTGCAATGCGGATTATCTCGGACGCGTGTTTCGTCGGGTGTTTAATTTAACCCTGACCGAGGCCATCCACCGCCAGCGAGTCAGAGCCGCTGAAAAACTGTTGCTCACCGATGCCGCCTCGCTGAAAGAGGTGGCCATCCGCTGCGGCTTTAGCGATGCGGGCTATTTTCGCCAGATCTTCCGCAAGCATACGGGATTAACGCCCGGGGTGTGGAAACGCCGCTACTGCAAGGAGCACATTAACTCCGCCTGAGGCCTGGGCAGATGGCCAGTTTTCCCGGCAGGCAGTACAAATCTGGCTTTTTCCCATGTCGGATCAAAGCGCGTTACCTGGACACTCTGGCAACCTGACTTTTTCAGCAAGGAGGGAGCAGGCGATGAACCCGTTTATTGTGGCAGACCCGGCAAAATGTATTGGCTGTCGCACCTGTGAAGTGGCCTGCGTGGTATCGCATCAGGACGATCAGGATTGTTCGGCCGTGACGGCCAGAAATTTTACTTCCCGCATTCGGGTGATGAAAGGCGGGACCTTTACCACAGCGGTCACCTGCCATCAGTGTGAAGATGCCCCGTGCGCCAACGTCTGCCCAACTCAGGCGATTCAGCGTCAGGCGGGGGTCTGGCTGGTGGATCAGTCGCGCTGTATCGGCTGTAAAAGCTGCATGATCGCCTGTCCGTTCGGCGCAATGCAGGTGACAGGCGAGGGGGAGGAGGTGCAGGCGCTGAAATGCAACCGCTGTTGGCACCGCGAAGGCGGGCCTGCCTGTGTGGCGGCGTGCCCAACCTACGCGCTCACCTGCGTTGATCCCGCCCGAATTCGCGCAGACCGGCTGCGCTTTCGGGCATAACAGGTTACTGACCGTTCTCCTGCCAGGCGCGTTCCACCTCTTCGGCAAGGATCTTCACACCGGCTTCGATTTTGTCCGGGTCCGGAACGTAGTTCATGCGCATGCACTGATGAGTGTGCGGCCACGGCTTATCCAGCCCCGGGAAGAAGTAATCCCCCGGCACCATCAGCACGCCGCGCTTTTTCAGACGCTGGTACAGCAGCTCGGTGGTGATTGGCAGATCTTTAAACCACAGCCAGAGGAAAATTGCCCCTTCAGGTTTGTGGATTAAGCAGCGATTTTCCGGTAAATAGCGGCGAATCGTTGCAATCGTCTCCTGAACACGCTGGAAATAGAACGGTTTAATCACCTCATTCGACAGGCGCAGCAGATCGTTGCGCTTAATCATCTCGCACATCATGGCCGGGCCAATGCCGCCAGGCGACAGGCTGATAATGCCGTTCATGTTGGTGATGGCGGTGATGATTTTTTCATTGGCAATGATGATCCCGCAGCGGCTACCCGGCAGTCCAAGCTTGGACAGGCTCATGCACAGCACGATGTTCGGGTTCCACAGCGGTCGCGCTTCGCTAAAGATGATGCCCGGGAACGGCACGCCGTAGGCGTTATCAATGACCAGCGGAATGCCGTGCTGATTTGCCAGCGCATCCAGCTTCATCAGCTCTTCGTCGGTGATGACGTTGCCGGTGGGGTTTGTCGGTCGCGAGACGCAAATCATGCCGGTCTCTTCGCCAATATGCAGATGTTCAAAATCGACGTGATATTTGAACTGCCCCTCGGGCAATAGCTCGATGTTCGGGCGCGCCGAGACGAATAGATCCTCCTCGAGGCCGGAGTCGGCATAGCCGATGTACTCGGGCGTGAGCGGGAACAGCACCTTTTTGCTGGTACCGTCGGCGCATCGCCCGGCGAAGAGGTTAAATAAGTAGAAAAACGCGCTCTGGCTGCCGTTAGTCAGTGCAATATTCTGTGGCTCAATCTCCCAGCCCAGGTTGTCGCGCAACATGCCTGCCAGGGCAGTGAGGAGCTCGGTTTTACCCTGGGGGCCGTCGTAATTGCACAGCGCATCCGCGGCTTTGCCGTTTTCCAGCATGTCCGCGAGGAGCGCCTGGAAATAATCGTTCATCTCAGGAATTTGTGCCGGGTTACCGCCACCGAGCATAATTGCACCCGGTGTGCGCAGCCCGTCGTTGAGATCCTCCATCAGGCGGGTAATGCCTGAATGGCGGGTGAATTTGTCGCCGAAAAGTGAAAAGGTCATAGCAGGTGATCTATAGGGCTTGTTCTAAGTGTGGCTCACCTTAACGCTACAACTGCGCAGGTGCAAATCGGAGCGGAAGCAGGAAATTGTTGTTTTCTGTTGTGGAATGTCAAATGGCTAGAGGATTATGCTGTTTTTGCTGGCCCTCATCCCGATGAGAGAGGGCCGCTGTGTGTCAGGCAGACGCTACGGATTCCCCGCCCAGACCACCATCACCTTATCGCCCTTGTGCTCACGGACAAAACCGTAGCCCTGAGCCATCGTCAGCGTAGTCTGCTTCCCTTCACCTACCGCCGGATGGCGGGCGCGGAACTGCCCGAGCCGCTGCCAGTGGGCGACGGTCTGCGCCTGGGCCCCGCTCACCTCCTGCCAGTTCATCTCTGAGCGTGTTCCCTGCAGCGGATCTGACCCGGTCGGACCAAACGGCCGCGCCGATTCATCGCCATAGAAAATCTGTACTGAACCCGGTGCCAGCAGAAGCAGCTCTGCCGCCCGCTGGTCGCCTTCGCGGAACAGACGTGTATCGTGAGAGGAGAGGTAGCTCAGAACGTTAAAGTCCTGCAGCTTTTCCGCCATCTGCTGCCAGGTCAGATCGATGTTCGCCAGGCAATCCACCGCTTTGGCCGCCTGCTCCTGATAGTCAAAGTTGATCATCGCATCGAAGCCGTGGCGGTAGTAGTCGCTCTGCATCACGCCGTGGCCCCAGGCCTCACCGGTCATCCAGAACGGGGCATCATCCAGCTTTTTATCCGGGTTCGCCTGTTTCCACGCCTTGAGCGCCTCACTGGCCTGCGCTTTCAACTGCTGCCAGCCCGCCATTTCGACATGTTTGGCGGTATCGACGCGAAAACCGTCGATTCCATACTCCCGTACCCACTGACTCAGCCAGTGGGTGAGATAGTCCCGCGGGGTGTCACCGTCGATCGCCTGCGCGCGGGTGTCCGGTTTATGGCGATAGAAGTTCGGCAGGCCGGACGGGGTGGTGGATTCGGTTTTCAGATCCGGCAGGAACGCCAGCGACATGGTCAGGTCGTCAAAGCCGGGATTGTCGTAATCACCAATATCGGTGCGGATCCACTGCTTGCCCCACCATTTTTCCCAGGCGGCTTTATCGCTGAAGTTAATGTAGTCGTTGAAGCTGTGCCAGCTTTGCCCGGCGGCGGGCTTCCAGTCGGTCCAGCGGTCGCCCAGCGTCTTCTTCAGTTCATCCCCTTTAAGGTAGAGCGCACCAAACTGATACGTCTGCATATCCGCCAGCGTGGCGTAGCCGGTGTGGTTCATCACCACGTCAAACAGGATGCGGATGCCCCGGCGATGGGCTTCGTCCACCAGCTGGCGCAAATCGTCTTCGGTGCCCATGTTGGCATCGAGTCGGGTCCAGTCCTGAGTGTAATAGCCGTGATAGGCGTAATGCGGGAAGTCACCCTTCGTACCGCCGCCGACCCAGCCGTGGATCTGTTCCAGCGGGGAGCTGATCCACAGGGCGTTAACGCCAAGCTGCTGCAGGTAATCCAGCTTGCCGGTGAGCCCTTTCAGGTCGCCGCCGTGGAAGGTGCCAATCTCCTGCATCCCGTCTTTATGCCGCCCGTAGCTGTTGTCATTGGCCGGATCGCCATTCACGTAGCGGTCGGTCAGCACAAAATAGACGGTGGCGTTTTGCCAGCTGAAGGGGGCGGCTTTATCGGTTTCTGCCCGCTCCAGTAACAGCAGGCCATTGCTGCCCTCGGCAGGCTGCAGGGTGATTTTGCCCTGCTGCACGGTGGCGGTCTGTTGGCTGTAAAAATCACGGACTACGCTCCCTTCCGGGAAGGTGCTGGCGACCTCAATGGTGAGCGGTTTACCGTCCCATTTCGGGCACTGGCGAACCACGTTGCTCACCGCCTGCTCGGCTGCGGATTTAAGGGTCAGCATCAGGGTCGGCGTGCCGGAACGGGTATCGATCCGGGCCTGGTAATCCCCGTCGCGGAAGACGCGCCAGGACGCCGGATCGCCTTCACACGGCTTGAGTGACAGCATCTCATTGAGTTTTATGGCATCTAAGGGCTGCCAGCACGTCTTGTCAAGATTCAGGGTGAGCGGGTGAGTACCCTTCGTGAGCTTTGCCTGCGCCGTAAACACCCCGGAACCTTCGGCAGTAAAAGATGGAAAACCCGGGGCTGACCAGTCGGCGCTGGCTATGGCGGGTAAGAGGAGAAGAGCGAGAGCAGAGCGTTTCATTCCATTTTCCTGTCACGGCGTTTTGTTCAGTTTGCCATCACCTTTACGCTGCTGACTCCTCCCCAGGCGATAACGCGCAGGGATGAGCCCAGAGGGTGAGTGATCGCGCGCTAAGTATGCTATTTAACTGCGATATTGCGCACATTTCAGTGAAAATGACGCGTAAGTGAACAAAGACCAGGTGACAGGCTTTCGGATTTGGACTATTTCTTTGAGTGCTCTTCTCGACTATTTTTGCTAGGATCTGAGATTCACTTCTCATTTTGCGAATAAAATAAGGTGTTGGAATGCTTCAATCCGACCAGGAGATCTAATGATATCGAATCCCATACGACGATATGGGGCTGCGATACTCATGTTACTCACCATGGCTATTTCTGGTGAGGTGCTTGCAAAGACGCACGAAAAAACAGCGAGTTCAAAAGTCCCAGTAGTAAAGACGATTGTTACAACCAAGGTAAGCAGTAAACAAGAGTATTCTCGCAATAGTGTAAAGAGTAGTCCACTTCCTGATTTGCGAAAATACCCTTCCGGAACACCGCGAAAAAAAGCGTTTCTTCGGACGGTAATGCCTTATATCAACAGTCAAAATGCTGCGATTACCGCGGATCGTAACTGGCTTATCTCTAAGCAGTACGACAGCCGCTGGTCGCCTTCCGAGCGTACGCGCCTGAAAGCGATCGCCAAAAGCTATAAAGTGAGCTGGTCTGGCAACACGCGTCGTGTTCCGTGGAACACCCTGCTTGAGCGTGTGGATATCATCCCAGGCAGTATGGTTGCGACCATGGCCGCCGCCGAGAGCGGTTGGGGTACCTCTAAGCTGGCCCGTAACAACAACAACCTGTTCGGCATGAAATGCGTGAAAGGGCGTTGTAATAACGAACCCGGCAAGGTGAAAGGCTATTCCAACTTTGAATCGGTCAAAGATTCAGTGAATGCCTACGCGGTGAATCTGAACACTCACCCGGCGTATAAGTCATTCCGTAAGTCCCGTGCGCAGCTGCGTAAAGCGGACCAGGAAGTGACGGCGAGCACCATGATCCACAAGCTGAAAGGTTACTCAACCCAGGGTCAGAGCTATAACAATTATCTGTTTGCGATGTATCAGGATAACCAGCGCTTGATCGCCTCGCATATGTAATGGCTAAAAAAATGCCTTCCATCCGGAAGGCATTTTTGTTTGTGAAACCGATTTTTTAAATCAACACTTCACTGTAGCGGTCGCGATACTCTTTCGGCGTATTGTCATACTCTTTTTTGAACACCGAATAGAAATACTGCAGCGACGGATAGCCGCACATCTGCGAAATTTCATTGATGGAAAGCGACGTGGAGATCAGCAGGCTGCGGGCTTTTTCCAGCTTCTCCGCGTGAATCATCGCGTGAATCGTCTCTCCCACCTCTTCTTTAAAGCGCTTCTCCAGATTTGAACGCGAGATCCCGACCGCATCCAGCACCTGATCCACTTTGATGCCTTTGCAGGCGTGGTTACGGATGTAGTGCATCGCCTGAATCACCGCCGGATCGTTCAACGAGCGGTAGTCCGTTGAGCGCCGCTCCACGACGCGCACCGGCGGCACCAGCAAGCGCTGCAGAGGCAGGTTTTCATTATCCAGCAGACGATGCAGCAGCTTGGCGGCCTGATAGCCCATCTGACGCGTGCCCTGCGCCACGGACGACAGCGCCACCCGCGACAGGTAGCGCGTGAGCTCTTCGTTATCGATCCCAATCACGCACAGCTTTTCAGGCACCGGGATGTGCAGATGTTCGCATACCTGCAACACATGGCGGGCCCGGGCGTCGGTCACGGCGATAATCCCGGTTTGCGGCGGCAGGGTTTGCAGCCAGTCGGCGAGACGGTTCTGGGCGTGCTGCCAGTTCTCCGGTGCCGTTTCCAGACCCTGATACACCACGCCGCGATATTTCTCCCTGGCCACCAGCTGGCAAAACGCATACTCACGTTCCGCCGCCCAGCATTTGCCGCTGGAGGAAGGCAGGCCATAAAAGGCGAAGCGGTGAACCCCTTTTTCCTTCAGATGCAGGAACGCGCTTTCGACCAGCGCGTGGTTGTCGGTGGCGATATAGTGGACGGCAGGGTAATTTTCCGGCTTATGGTAAGAGCCGCCGACGCCGACGATGGGCACGCCGACATCGACCAGCAATTGTTGGATCACGGCGTCGTCAAAATCGGCAATGACGCCGTCGCCCAGCCAGTCTTTGATGTTTTCGAGACGCGTGCGGAAATCTTCTTCAATGAAGATGTCCCACTCCGATTGCGACGCCTGTAAATATTCGCCAACGCCTTCCACCACCTGGCGGTCGTACGCTTTATTGGCATTAAATAACAACGTAATGCGGTGACGCTTCTCAAACATGACGCTCTTTTCCCAAAGTCAGTGATCGGCGATAGCAATGTCCTTATGCCCGCCGTTTGGTTGCGGAGTCCATCCAGACCGCCAGCAACAGAATGGCACCCTTAACGATATACTGCCAGAACGTCGGGACGTCCATCATACTCATTCCGTTATCCAGCGAGGCCATGATAAATGCGCCCATCACTGCCCCTGCGACGCTCCCGATCCCCCCGGCGAGGCTGGTGCCGCCAATGACGCAGGCCGCGATGGCGTCGAGCTCCGCAATGTTCCCGGCAGACGGCGAGCCCGCCCCCAGGCGTGAGCTTAAGATAAGCCCGGCGACGGCGACCATCAGGCCATTAATGGCAAACACGGCGAGCTTGGTGCGTTCAACGTTGATGCCTGACAAACGGGCCGCTTCGAGGTTACCGCCAATTGCATAGATGCGGCGACCAAAGGCGGTACGGGTAGCCATAAACATTCCGCCCAGCATCAGCAACACCAGCAGCAGCACCGGCGTCGGTACGCCGCGATAGTCGTTCAGCAGCCAGATTGCGCCGAGCACAATCACCGCCGTCAGCGCCTGACGTCCGACGGCAGACGTGGAAGGGGCGTTGGCTAAACCTAACGACTGACGGCGCATTCTGCCGCGCCACTGCCAGGCAACAAAGGCCATCAGGCCGATGGCGCCCAGGCTAAACCCGATCCCGTCAGAGAGATAGCTTTGGCCAATCTGCGACATAGAGGCGCTGGTAGGCGACACGGTGGTGCCGTTAGTGATGCCAATCAGAATGCCGCGGAAGGCCAGCATTCCCGCCAGCGTGACGATAAACGACGGTACCTTGCGATAGGCGACCCACCAGCCGTTCCAGGTGCCGAGCAGTAAACCCAGCAGCAAGGTGACGACCACGGTGAGCGGCAGCGGCCAGCCCAGCCAGACGTCGAAAATGGCCGCCACGCCGCCCAGCAGCCCCATCATCGAGCCCACGGAGAGATCGATTTCTGCCGAGATGATCACGAATACCATCCCGACGGCCAGAATACCGGTGATGGCGGTCTGACGCAGCAGGTTAGAGATGTTACGCGCGCTGAGATAGGAGCCGTCGGTCATCCAGGTGAAAAACAGCATAATCACCACAATCGCGGCAATCATCACAAATACCTGCAGATTCAGGGCTTTTAGCCCCGAAAATATGCCCGGTGTAGGCACCGCGACTTTGACTTCAGATGGATTGCTCTTCGACATGGCGTTCGCTCCTTAATGCGGCTTCCATCACCTGTTCCTGCGTCAGGTTCTGGTTGTTCAGATTGGCTTTCAGTTTCCCTTCATGCATCACCAGCACGCGGTCGCTCAGACCCAGCACCTCAGGCAGTTCCGACGAAATCACGATGACGGCAATACCCTGCTGCACCAGCTGGTTGATAAGCTTATAGATTTCGTACTTCGCGCCGATATCGATCCCCCGGGTGGGTTCGTCGAGGATTAAAATGCGCGGATTGAGCAGCAGGCAACGGGCAAGGATCGCCTTCTGCTGATTGCCCCCGCTCAGACGACCAATTGCCAGCTCGGGGGAAGACGTTTTGACCTTCAGGCGCTGTATGGACTGAAGAATGCAGTGCTGTTCGGCGGCGTCATCCATGCTGCTGAGCTTGCCGGTGAATTGATCCAGTGCGGCAAGGGTGATGTTTTTACCCACCGCCATCACCGGCACGATGCCGTCTTTTTTCCTGTCTTCCGGCACCATCGCAATGCCGTGAGCAATCGCCTGCTGGCAGTTTTTAATGTCGACCTGCTGCCCGTCAATATAGACGCTGCCTTCCCAGCGCCCGGGCCACACGCCGAACAGACACTGGACGGCCTCGGTGCGTCCGGCCCCTACCAGCCCCGCGACGCCGAGAATTTCTCCCCGATGCAGGGAGAAGGAGATGTCATTCACCCGCTTGATGTGGCGATTTACCGGGTGCCATGCGGTCAGGTGTTCAACGCGCAGGATCTCTTCGCCCAGGGTATGCGGCTCATTGGGATATAGCGCGGTCAGCTCGCGACCGACCATCATGGTGATGATGTCGTCTTCGCTCATCCCCTGCGCCTCACGGGTGCCGATATGCTGCCCGTCGCGAATAACGCAGACCGTGTCTGAAATCGCCTTCACTTCGTTAAGCTTGTGGGAGATATAAATGCAGGCAATCCCGTGGTTTTGCAGGTCACGAATGATGTCCAGCAATACCGCGGTTTCCTGTTCAGTCAGCGAGGCGGTGGGTTCATCGAGGATCAGCAGCCGCACCTGCTTGTTAAGCGCTTTCGCAATTTCGACCAGCTGCTGCTGACCCAGACCGAGGTCACCCACCCGGGTGTCGGGGGAGATCGCCAGGCTCACCTGCGCCAGCAGCTTTTCACAGCGCAACGTCATGGTGTCGTAATCCAGGATGCCGTGACGGGTTATCTCGGCACCGAGGAAAATATTCTCCAGCACGGTCAGGTGCTTCACCAGCGCCAGCTCCTGGTGAATGATGGCGATGCCTTTGCGCTCGGTATCGCGGATATGGGTGGCCTGCAGGATTTCGCCGGAAAAGATAATGTCGCCGTCATAGCTGCCGTGGGGATAAATGCCGCACAGCACCTTCATTAAAGTGGATTTACCCGAGCCATTTTCGCCACACAGCGACACGATCTCACCGGGATTGACGCGCAGGCTGACGTTATCGACAGCCTTCACCGCACCGAACGCTTTGGTGATACTTTTCATTTCAAGTAAATAAGACATAACTGCTCCACATGACCCGAAGGAGAACAAAACAAGTCGATGCGCCCCCGCCAGGCAGGGGCGATGCGGAATTACAGTTCGCTCTTTTTATGGAAACCGTCTTTCACCACGGTGGAGTCAATATTCTCTTTATTGACTTCGATAGGAGTCAGCAGGCGGGAAGGGACATCTTTCAGGCCATTATTTAAACTGGCATCCGCTTTGGGTTGCTGGCCATTTCCCAGCTCAACGGCAATTTCAGCAGCAGTGGTGGCAAGTTCGGTGATGGGCTTATATACCGTCATGGTTTGCGTGCCCGCAACAATACGTTTCACCCCAGCGAGATCCGCATCCTGCCCGGAAATAGCCACTTTTCCTGCCAGACCCTGGGCGCTCAGCGCCTGGATTGCGCCACCGGCGGTTGCGTCGTTAGAGGCGACCACGGCATCGATTTTATTGTTGTTGGCTGTTAACGCGTTCTCCATGATTTTCAGCGCATTTTCCGGTAACCAGCCGTCAGCCCACTGGTCGCCAACGACCTTAATTTTGCCCTCATCAATGTAAGGTTTGAGCACCTTCATCTGCCCTGCGCGGAATAATTTGGCGTTGTTGTCCACCGGCGAGCCGCCCATCAGGAAATAATTCCCTTCCGGCACTTTCGCCACCAGGCTTTGCGCCTGTAATTCACCGACTTTTTCATTGTCGAAAGAAATATAATAATCGATGTCGGCGTTATTTATCATGCGATCATAGGCCAGCACTTTAATACCTTCGCGCTTGGCTTCTTTTACCACATTACTTAATACCTGGCCGTTGTAAGGAATAATGACCAGTACATCGACGCCGCGGTTAATCATATTTTCTATTTGCGACATCTGCGTTTCTTCGTTGCCATTGGCCGACTGGACAAACACTTTTGCCCCTAATGCTTCGGCTTTATTAACAAAAATATCGCGATCTTTTTGCCAGCGTTCCAGACGGAGATCGTCAATCGCCATCCCGATTTTGACTTCTTTCGCATAACCCGCGGTACTTGCCAGCAGCAGCGAAGCACAGAGAGTAAGGCACAGGTTCTTTATCTTCATAATTGTTTTACCTTTTGTAGGGTTAGGTTGCTGAGATAAAAGAAACAAATGGTGCAAGAGACGTAGCAAATTCTTAACGGGGAACGGCAGGCTGGCAATTACAGATTTTTATCTTCTCGTTATGATATTTGGTTTATTTTCGAATTTATGACCGCGATCAGATTTTAAATTACATAAGTTATTAATTACACGTGATTCTGGAATTTACAGCGATGAATTAGTTTGCTTGCATATTAATTTTGCGAGCCAGAGCACATTTGTGCATTCTCTCAATAGCAGAGTGAAATAACGTAATTGAGCAACCGGCAATCGCTATTCAGTATTAATGCAGAAACTACTTTTCGCCGCACCCCTGATTATGGAGCTCAATATGCAAGCTTATTTTGATCAACTCGATCGCGTTCGTTACGAAGGTCCGAAATCTGCCAATCCTTTAGCGTTCCGTCATTACAACCCGGACGAGCTGGTGCTGGGTAAGCGCATGGAAGACCATCTGCGCTTTGCCGCCTGCTACTGGCACACCTTCTGCTGGAACGGGGCCGATATGTTTGGCGTGGGTTCATTCGATCGCCCCTGGCAACAGCCGGGCGACGCGCTGGCGCTGGCAAAACGCAAAGCGGACGTTGCATTTGAGTTCTTCCACAAGCTGAACGTACCGTATTACTGCTTCCATGACGTGGACGTCTCGCCGGAAGGTGCCTCGCTGAAAGAATATTTGAATAACTTTGCCCAGATGGTCGATGTGCTGGCTGAAAAACAACAGCAGAGTGGCGTGAAGCTGCTGTGGGGAACGGCAAACTGCTTTACCAATCCACGCTACGGGGCTGGCGCGGCCACTAACCCGGATCCTGAAGTGTTCAGCTGGGCAGCGACGCAGGTGGTGACGGCCATGAACGCCACCCATCAGTTGGGCGGCGAAAACTATGTGCTGTGGGGCGGACGCGAAGGCTACGAAACGCTGCTCAACACCGATTTACGCCAGGAACGCGAGCAGATTGGCCGTTTCATGCAGATGGTGGTGGAGCATAAGCACAAAATCGGTTTCCGCGGCACGCTGCTGATTGAGCCAAAACCGCAGGAGCCCACCAAGCATCAGTACGATTACGACGTGGCGACCGTATATGGCTTCCTGAAACAGTTCGGGCTGGAAAAAGAGATTAAAGTGAATATCGAGGCCAACCACGCGACGCTGGCTGGGCACTCGTTCCATCACGAGATCGCTTCCGCTATCGCGCTGGGTATCTTTGGTTCCGTCGATGCCAACCGTGGCGATCCGCAGCTCGGCTGGGATACCGATCAGTTCCCGGTCAGCGTGGAGGAGAATGCGCTGGTGATGTACGAAATCATCAAAGCAGGCGGGTTTACCACCGGCGGCCTGAACTTTGATGCCAAAGTGCGTCGCCAGAGCACCGATAAATACGATCTCTTCTATGGTCATATTGGGGCGATGGACACCATGGCGCTGTCGCTAAAAGTCGCAGCCCGGATGATCGAAGACGGCGAGCTGGATAAGCGGGTGGCAAAACGCTATGGCGGCTGGAACAGTGAGCTGGGTCAGCAAATTTTGAAAGGCCAGTTATCCCTGACTGACATCGCGAAGTACGCTGAACAGCATAACCTTGCGCCGCAGCACCAGAGTGGACATCAGGAGCTGCTGGAAAATCTGGTGAATCATTATCTGTTCGATAAGTAACAGGTAGCTGAGGACAATGTAAGCCCGGTAAGCACAGCGCCACCGGGCATTTTCAGTTAAGGAACCCACTATATGTATATCGGGATCGATCTTGGCACATCGGGTGTGAAAGCCATTCTGTTGAATGAACAGGGCGACGTGCTGGCAACGCACACAGAAAAACTGCACGTTTCGCGGCCGCACCCGCTCTGGTCAGAGCAAGACCCCGAACAGTGGTGGCTGGCAACGGATCGCGCGCTGAGAGCGCTCGGCGAACAGCATTCTCTGCGTGAAGTGAAAGCGCTGGGGATTGCCGGGCAGATGCACGGCGCCACGCTGTTGGACAAAGATAACCGCGTGTTACGTCCGGCCATTCTATGGAACGATGGCCGCTGTGCACAGGAGTGTGCGCTGCTCGAAGCGCGTGTACCGACGTCGCGTGAGATCACCGGTAACCTGATGATGCCCGGCTTTACCGCACCGAAATTATTGTGGGTGCAGCGCCACGAGCCGGAGATTTTTAGCCAGGTGGCGAAGGTGCTGTTGCCAAAAGATTACCTGCGTCTGCGCATGACCGGCGAGTACGCCAGCGACATGTCAGATGCGGCAGGCACTATGTGGCTCGACGTGGCAAAACGTGACTGGAGCGAGCCGATGCTCGACGCCTGTCATCTCACCCGGGATCATATGCCTGCGCTGTTCGAAGGCTGCGAGCAAACCGGCACCCTGACGGCGTCGGTGGCAGCGCGTTGGAATATGCCCGCCGTGCCGGTGGTGGCGGGAGGCGGGGATAACGCCGCGGGCGCCGTTGGCGTGGGGATGGCCGATGCCGGGCAGGCGATGCTGTCGCTCGGCACCTCCGGGGTCTACTTTGCTGTGAGCGACGGCTATCGCAGCAACCCTGAGAGCGCGGTACACAGCTTCTGTCATGCGCTACCGGGCAAATGGCATCTGATGTCGGTGATGCTCAGTGCTGCATCCTGTCTGGACTGGGCGGCGAAGCTGACCGGGCTGAACAGCGTTCCGGCGCTGATTGATGCTGCCCAGCAGGCGGATGAAAACGCAGGCGCGGTCTGGTTCCTGCCGTATCTCTCTGGCGAACGAACCCCGCATAACAATCCGCAGGCGAAGGGGGTGTTCTTTGGCTTAACCCATCAGCACGGCCCTGCTGAACTGGAACGCGCGGTACTGGAAGGGGTGGGTTATGCACTGGCCGACGGGATGGATGTGGTGCATGACTGCGGGTTAAAACCGACCAGCATTACCCTGATTGGCGGCGGAGCGCGAAGCAGCTACTGGCGACAGATGCTGGCAGACATTAGCGGCCAGCGGCTGGATTACCGCACCGGCGGGGATGTGGGGCCCGCGCTGGGCGCCGCCCGGCTGGCGCAAATAGCCATGAACCCCGGTAAGCCGCTGTCGACGCTGCTGCCGCAGCTGGCGTTGGAGCAACAGCACACACCGGATGCTGCCCGTCACGCGCGCTACGCCGAGCGACGCGAAGTGTTCCGTAAAATTTATCAGCAGCTATTGCCGCTGATGTCCTGAAAAATGCCCGTGCAGGCGCAGCGCTGCCGGGCAAGCAAACCGTACTTAACTGACAAACCTGCGTTTATCCACGCGCTGCAACAGCATCGACAGAACCAGGCTGACCACCAGCGTGATCGAGAAAATCCACGCAATATCTAATAGCGGCCAGCTTTTTAACTCCACGCCCCGCGTGCGCAGGGCGTGGATCACCAGCGCGTGAAAGCCATAAATTCCCAGTGAGTGACGTGAGATAAGCCCCAGCAGCGGCAGCGGGCGGCTATTGAGCGTATTTTTTACCAGCGTGAAGAGCGCAACGGCGCAGATAAATACCATCGGGCCACAGTAGAGATACCAGGTGTCGGCGAAGGTGCCGCGCCACTGCAGCTCATGCAGCGTGCCGCGGGAGATAATCACCACGGCGGCAATAACCAGTGCCGCGCAAATCCCATTCAGCCAGCGCTTGCGGGTATCCATCATGCCAATCGCCCGGCCCAGCATGCCGTACAGCACGTAATAGAACGTATCGCCGTTGATATACAGGTTGATGGGCAGCCATTCAAACCCGCCAATTTTTTGTGAAACGGTATTCGGGTTGGCCACCACGCCGATCACTACCATCAGTGCCAGCAGCATTTTACCGTTCGGACTTTTCACCTGCAGCAGTGGGGAGAACAGATAAATCACAATAATGGCGAAGAAAAACCACAGATGGTAGAACACCGGCTTTTGCAGCAGGTATTTAAGCGACAGCTCGCTGTTGATCGAGGTAAACAGCACGATGTAGAGAAGCGACAGGGTGCTGTAAAACAGCAGGCACAGGCCGATGCGAACAAAGTGGCGCGGCTGCGCGCTGCGCTCGCCAAAGAAGAGATAGCCGGAGATCATAAAAAACAGCGGCACGCTCACGCGCGACGCGGAATTGAGGATATTGGCGATATCCCAGTTAACGAGGCTGATGCTCGGGGCATTAGTAATATACCAGGTGGTGGTATGGATCATCACCACCATTAAACAGGCGATGCCCCGCAGATTATCAATCCAGTTAATTTTTTCCTGCATCCGTTCCTCTGTTCAGGTATTAAATAGGCTCTGACGACCATTCTGCGCCAGACGCGCGCTGGAAAACTCTGATTTTTCATTGCCCTGCTTGTGCCAGGGAAGTGAGGCTCGCAGAATGCCGGGCCATACTCTATAAAGTTTAGTGATTAAAAATAACAGCCACAGCACAGGGCGGTAATAAAAATGATGATGCGCACGATATTGCTCGCGATCCCCGTTTTATTAGGAGGTTGTGCGGCTCAGGACGCTCCGACGGCGCAAAAGGCGCAAAACAGCAAAGTTAGCCCGGCGCGTTCGCTGAATATGGAACAGCTTTGTAAGGATCAGGCTGCCCATCGCTATAACACGGGTGCTAAAAAAATAGACGTCACCGGCTTTGAACAGTTTCAGGGGAGCTATGAAATGCGTGGATTCACTGCGCGCAATGAGAGTTTCATCTGCTCTTTTGACGCAGAAGGCCATTTTTTACATCTTTCGATGCGCTAAGGCGACGGTGTGATAAGGCTGGCGGCGTCCTGCGGGCGCTTTCAGCTATGCTTATTTCCCAATTTTCCCTAAACAGCCCCGTTTCGTACTGTATATCTTACGGTCAGCGGGTATACTGATCCCTTCCTTTAAAACCACACGTATCCAGCACGAAATCCTATGCAAAAGTTTGATACTAAGACCTTCCAGGGCCTGATCCTGACCTTACAGGATTACTGGGCTCGTCAGGGCTGCACCATCGTTCAACCATTGGACATGGAAGTTGGCGCCGGCACTTCACACCCGATGACCAGCCTGCGTGCGTTGGGGCCAGAGCCGATGGCAACTGCCTATGTGCAGCCATCCCGCCGTCCAACTGACGGCCGCTATGGCGAAAACCCGAACCGCTTACAGCACTACTATCAGTTCCAGGTGGTGATTAAGCCTTCCCCGGACAATATTCAGGAGCTGTATCTTGGCTCGCTGAAAGAGCTGGGCATGGATCCGACCATCCACGACATTCGTTTCGTGGAAGATAACTGGGAAAACCCGACGCTGGGTGCCTGGGGTCTGGGCTGGGAAGTGTGGCTGAACGGCATGGAAGTGACGCAGTTCACCTACTTCCAGCAGGTTGGCGGTCTGGAGTGTAAGCCGATCACCGGTGAGATCACCTACGGCCTGGAACGTCTGGCGATGTACATTCAGGGCGTAGACAGCGTTTACGACCTGGTCTGGAGCGACGGCCCGCTGGGTAAAACCACCTACGGCGACGTGTTCCATCAGAACGAAGTGGAGCAATCCACCTATAACTTCGAATACGCGGACGTGGACTTCCTGTTCACCTGCTTTGAGCAGTATGAGAAAGAAGCCCAGCAGTTGCTGGCGCTTGAGACTCCCCTGCCGCTGCCAGCCTACGAACGTATTCTGAAGGCCGCCCACAGCTTCAACCTGCTGGACGCCCGTAAAGCGATCTCCGTGACTGAACGTCAGCGCTACATTTTGCGTATCCGCACGCTGACCAAAGCCGTTGCAGAAGCTTACTACGCGTCCCGTGAAGCCCTTGGCTTCCCGATGTGCAACCGAAACAAATAAGAGGCGGCCATGTCTGAGAAAACTTTCCTGGTGGAAATCGGCACTGAAGAGCTGCCACCAAAAGCCCTGCGTAGCCTGGCGGAATCCTTTGCTGCGAACGTGACGGCAGAGCTGGACAACGCTGGCCTCGCGCACGGCAAGGTTGAGTGGTTTGCTGCCCCGCGCCGTCTGGCGCTGAAAGTCGCAAATCTTGCGGCTGCACAGCCCGATCGTGAAGTTGAAAAGCGCGGCCCGGCTATCGCCCAGGCGTTTGACGCCGAAGGCAAAGCCAGCAAAGCGGCAGAAGGCTGGGCACGTGGCTGCGGTATCACCGTTGACCAGGCCGAGCGTCTGACCACCGACAAAGGCGAGTGGCTGCTGTATCGGGCGCATGTGAAGGGCGAAAGCGCAGAAGCGCTGCTGCCAAACATGATCGCTACGTCACTGGCAAAACTGCCGATCCCGAAACTGATGCGCTGGGGCGCAAGCGACGTTCACTTCGTGCGTCCGGTTCACACCGTGACCCTGCTGCTGGGCGACACCGTGATTCCTGCTACCATTCTGGGCGTGACCTCCGATCGTGTGATCCGCGGCCACCGCTTTATGGGCGAGCCGGAGTTCACCATCGATAATGCCGATCAGTATCCTGCGATCCTGCTGGAGCGCGGTAAAGTCATTGCCGACTACGAACTGCGTAAAGCCCGCATCAAAGCGGATGCTGAAGAAGCCGCGCGCCAGATTGGTGGCAACGCCGATCTGAGCGACAGCCTGCTGGAAGAAGTGACCTCTCTGGTTGAGTGGCCAGTGGTGCTGACCGCGAAGTTCGAAGAGAAATTCCTCGCGGTGCCGTCCGAAGCGCTGGTTCACACCATGAAGGGTGACCAGAAGTACTTCCCGGTCTACGCGAACGACGGCAAACTGCTGCCAAACTTTATCTTCGTGGCGAACATCGAATCGAAAGATCCGATTCAGATTATCTCCGGTAACGAGAAAGTGGTGCGTCCGCGTCTGGCGGATGCCGAGTTCTTCTTTAATACCGACCGTAAAAAGCGTCTGGAAGATCATCTCCCGCGTCTGCAGACCGTTCTTTTCCAGCAGCAGCTGGGTACGCTGCGCGACAAGACCGACCGTATCGCGGAGCTGTCCGGCTGGATCGCCCGTGAAATCGGCGCAGACGTTAACCACGCGACCCGCGCAGGCCTGCTGTCCAAATGCGACCTGATGACCAATATGGTGTTCGAATTTACCGACACCCAGGGCGTGATGGGTATGCACTACGCGCGCTTCGATGGTGAAGCGGAAGACGTGGCCGTGGCGTTGAACGAACAGTATCAGCCGCGTTTTGCCGGCGATGAACTGCCGTCTAACCCGGTAGCCTGTGCAGTGGCCATTGCCGACAAGATGGACACCCTCGCGGGTATCTTCGGCATCGGTCAGCATCCGAAGGGCGACAAAGATCCGTTCGCGCTGCGTCGTGCTGCGCTGGGTGTGCTGCGCATCATCGTTGAGAAGAACCTGTCGCTGGATCTGCAGACTCTCACCGAAGAAGCGGTACGTCTGTACGGCGACAAGCTGACCAACGCGAAAGTGGTGGATGACGTAATCGACTTTATGCTCGGTCGCTTCCGTGCCTGGTATCAGGACGAAGGTTTCACCGTCGACACTATTCAGGCAGTACTTGCGCGTCGTCCAACCCGTCCGGCCGATTTTGATGCCCGTATGAAGGCCGTTTCGCACTTCCGTACCCTGGAAGCAGCCTCTGCGCTGGCCGCGGCGAACAAACGTGTATCCAACATTCTGGCGAAATCCGACGAGCAACTGAACGAGCGAGTGAACGCCGCGACGCTGAAAGAGCCGGAAGAGATCAAACTGGCGATGCAGGTTGTGGTACTGCGCGACAAGCTGGAACCGTACTTCGCTGAAGGTCGCTATCAGGATGCGCTGGTAGAACTGGCTGAGTTACGTGAGACAGTTGATGCCTTCTTCGAGAAAGTGATGGTAAACGTTGAAGATAAAGAGCTTCGCGTTAACCGTCTCTCCATGCTCGAAAAACTGCGCGAGCTGTTCCTGCGCGTGGCGGATATTTCGCTGCTGCAGTAACCGTGCTCTTGCCCGTGACTCGGGCCTGAATGCCTAAAACCCGCTTCGGCGGGTTTTTTATGCGTTGCTGAAAATTTAACCTTGAAAGAGCCCGTAATATAGCCGTATCCTAATCGCCACTCATTCTCTCCTCTGGAGCGCATCCCGAAAATGAACAACCACGACTGATGAATTTCAATCCTTGCTAAACGCTTACGCGTCAGCAGGGGATGTTTACATTTCATTCAGGAGTGCTTATGGCTCATTTTGCGCAATCCCCTTCTTTTATATTGCATCAGGTCACCTGTCAGTTTGCGACGGGCGATGTCCTTTTTGGTCCACTGAATCTTACGCTGGAAGCTGCGCCGTGCGGCCTGGTCGGGCGTAACGGCAGCGGTAAAACCCGGCTGTTACGCCTGCTTGCCGATCTTGATGCGCCCGCCAGGGGTCATATCGAGCGCGTTGGCTCGTGGGCATACGTTGCGCAACAGCACGTGTTCTCTGCGCATACAACACTTGCCCAAATGCTCGGATACGACACGCTGTTTGCCGCCCGCAGGCGTATCGACAGCGGCGACTTCCAGCCTGACGATCTGGAATGCCTCGATGGCTATTGGGATCTCAGTGAACGCCTGAGCGACGCTTTTCAGGCAGCACATCTTCCGGCTTTTGATCCTGACAGGCCGGCCATTGAGCTCAGCGGCGGTGAGCGCGAGCGCGCCCTGCTGTGTGGTGCCTTTAGTGCTGATGTCGACTATCTGCTGCTTGATGAACCCACCAACCACCTCGACAGGCAAGGGCGGGAGTGGTTTTACGCCCAGCTCGCCCGTCAGCGCGGCGGGGTGCTGGTGGCTTCTCACGATCGCGAACTGCTGGCGCAAATGCCACGGATACTGGAACTGAGTGCCGCGGGCCTGCGCAGCTACGGCGGAAACTATGACAACTATCAGTATCAGCGGGATAGCGAGCAGCAGGCGGCACGTGCTGCGCTGGAGCATGCGGCGATTGAACGCCGACGAACGCGCCAGCGGATGCAGAAAGAGCATGATGACGGTCAGCGGCGTTCGGCCAAAACGCTGCGCACGGTGGACAGTCTGAATATTGCCTCGTTCGAACGCGTGAAGTACAAAATGGCGGCTAAGGAGCGGCTGGGCACGTGGCGCAGGCAACATCGTGAGCAGAATGACGCCCTGAACGCAGCAGTTAACCAGGCGCGTGAAAGAGTTGAAGAAGATAATCCGATCATGTTTACCCTGCCGGGCAGTCAGATTGCAGAGGGCAAACAGGTCGTGGTGCTGGAGGATTTGCGTCTGGCGCACGTTGATCTCCCGCCGCTTAACTGGCGGATGGACGGGCCAATGCGCGTGGCGTTGTGTGGGCCGAATGGTTGCGGAAAATCGACCTTACTGAAAGCGATCCTTGGCGACGTTACGCCTCTCGCAGGGCGCTGTCGTCTGGCGGTCAGGGCTGCGTATCTCGATCAGCATCTTTCCCAACTTGATCTCACCCAGTCCGTGCTGAGCCACTTGCATTTGCACGACACGCCGCTGGAGGAGGGCGTGTTGCGCAGCCGTCTGGCGCAGCTGCAACTGGGCGCTGATAAAGTGATGCTGCCATTGGCCGAGCTGAGCGGGGGCGAAAGACTGAAAGCCGCGTTGGCCTGCGTACTGTGGCGGGAGGACGCGACGCAGCTACTCCTGCTGGATGAACCCACTAACCATCTGGATCTGGCGTCGGTACAAGCCATTGAGGCGGCGCTGGCCACGTTCCCGGGGGCGTTAATGGTTGTGTCGCACGATAAAACATTCCTTGATGGGCTAAAGCTGACGCATGAACTGGTGTGGCAGGAGGCGGGATGGCGCTGCGAGCAGCGTGGATAACACAAACCCCCGCACATGCGGGGGCGAAACACCTTCTATTCGGTCAACTGCTTGCTGAACGTTGGGGTTGCCTGAATCAGACTCATCAGCTTTAGCTCGGTCATGGAGGGACGAACACGTCTGGACTCCCACTCCTGAACCATTGCCACGCTGACCCCCATTGCTCGGGCGAAATCATCGGTCTTCATCCCTGTGCCTTTACGTAATCGCTCATATTCCGTAAAGGGATTGGACTTTTGTTGCAGAGCAATCGTCTGCGGTACATCTTTAAAAACAATCTGTTCCAGACTGCTTAGCAGATCATACATAGGATCTTTAGATTCCATTGAGAACTCCTCTTAAATCACACTGCGGGATCGTGAACATAGAGAGCAATTTAAGAATAGTCGCTAAAACGGGCAGAAGTTGATCGCTGTCGCAACGCCGTGCGAGCGAGACGTTTCGCTTATACGTTTGCCGGACGGATTAGCCTGCTAATGACTTGATTAATCAGCGCTGGCGTAGCATCAGATTAATTTTTGTAAATCGTAAGAATTTATATGGCTAAAGCCGTTTAACATGAAAAGAGTATCTTGCCGGCCTCACCTGGACTATTCTTACCCGCGTCGGGCACGCGTGTGCCGGTGTGCGCTTTTTTGGGTGAAAGGAGTAATGAAAATGGTGACAGGAAAGCCCTGCTCTCGCTGGTTTGCGCCTCTTGCGGCGTTGTTGATGGTGGTAAGCCTGAGTGGGTGTTTCGATAAGGAAGGCGATCAGCGCAAAGCGTTTATCGATTTCCTGCAGAATACTGCGATGCGCAGTGGTGAGCATTTGCCAACGCTGACTGCGGATCAGAAAAAACAGTTTGGTCCGTTCGTCTCTGACTACGCCATTTTGTATGGCTATTCACAACAGGTGAATCAGGCGATGGATGCAGGACTGCGTCCGGTAGTGGATAGCGTGAATGCGATTCGTGTACCGCAGGATTATGTGACCCAGCGTGAACCGTTGAGTCAGTCAAACGGCGCGCTGGGCGTGCTGAGTCAGCAGCTTCAGAATGCCAAAATGCAGGCTGATGGCGCGCACTCTGCGTTGAAACAGGGCGACGAACTGAAGCCGGTTTTCGACAAAGTGTATGAAAAAGTGGTGACCAAACCGGCCGATGCGCTTCAGCCGCTGATTCCGGCTGCGCAAATCTTCACCCAGCAGCTGGTGCAGGTAGCGGACTTTATTTCTCAGCAGGGGACCCAGGTGAGCTTTGTCTCAAATGGCATCCAGTTCCCGACCTCGCAGCAGGCCAGCCAGTACAACACGCTGATTGGACCGCTGGCAGCCCAGCACCAGGCCTTTAGCCAGGCGTGGGGCGCGGCGATGGCCGTAACGGAATAACCCTGATAACCCCACTGAAAAGTGGGGTTCTTTTTATAATTACAAAAATAAAGCTTGTCTTTAATTCAGGAACTCTGTTTAATACACCTCGTCGGTTTGTTACACAGACCTAAAGCAGTTTAGTTAAGCAGTCCAGATGCGTTATCTTAGATACCCTTCGTAGTGACCCTTCCTTCATCGCTTAAAAATCTGTAACACATTCCATCATCGCGCCGGAAGGCAAAACAAATTTTTAAAAAGGTAATTTCTATGTCTGGTAAAATGACTGGTCTGGTAAAATGGTTCAACGCTGATAAAGGTTTCGGCTTCATCACTCCTGACGATGGCTCTAAAGATGTATTCGTACACTTCTCTGCTATCCAGAACGATGGCTACAAATCTCTGGACGAAGGTCAGAAAGTTTCCTTCACCATCGAAAGCGGCGCTAAAGGCCCAGCAGCTGGTAACGTTGTAAGCCTGTAAGCTTCCAACTCAGCTAAAAGAATTTAAAAACCCGCCTCTGGCGGGTTTTTTTCGTTTAGGGTTTTGCCTGCGGATTGACGCAGTTTTTATCGACCTTACCTGCCAGGGCATCGATCAGATTATCTACCGCGCAGGCGGCCATATTGTAGCGCGTCTCATGCGTGGCTGAGCCGATGTGTGGCAGAGCAACCACGTTAGGCAGCTTAAGCAGCGTTGAACTGACAGGCAGCGGCTCCTGCTCGAAGACGTCCAGCCCCGCAGCGTAAATCTCCCCGTTTTGCAGCGCCTCGATCAACGCATTTTCATCCACCACCGGACCGCGACCCGCATTGATAAAGATGGCGGACTTCTTCATCTTCTCAAACTGCGCTTTACCGATCAGGTGATGAGTCTCATCGGTCAGCGGCAGGATCAGGCAGACGAAGTCCGCTTCCTGCAAGACGGTATCCAGATCGCAGTGACGGGCGTTAAAGCGCTCTTCGGCTTCTGTATGCTGACGGCGCGCATTGTACAGAATCGGCATGTTAAAGCCGAAGTGCGCACGCTGCGCCAGCGCCAGCCCAATCCGCCCCATGCCAACAATGCCCAGCGTTTTGCCATGCACGTCGATACCAAACCAGTCCGGACCGATGCTTTTGGTCCATTCACCTGCTTTGACGCGCTCGGCCACTTCCACCACGCGACGTGCGCTGCTGAGCACCAGTGCCATCAGGGTATCGGCGACGGTTTCGGTCAGTACGGTAGGGGTATGCATCAGCAGCACGTTACGCGCGTTCAGCGCATCGACGTCGAAGTTGTCATAGCCCACCGAAATGGTCGACGTTGCGCGAAGGTTCGGCATCTTCTCCAGCAGCGCGGTATCCACCTTTTCGCTGGAACCCAGCAGCCCGACGGCGTTGGCGAAAGCGTCAGCATGCTGCTGTACGGTTTCCGGGCTCAGGTTGTTTACCCGGGTGACGGTAAAATGATCGTCAAGGCGCTGCTGAAGTGAGTCTGGCAGGGCTTTGTACAAAATGACGGACGGCTTCATGCTAATCTCCGTTGATTTTTAAAGGGTTCAGGCGTGGCGTACGCCGACGGGAAGGGTCTGATTATTAGCAGGCTTAATAATCAGAGTAAGCCACACTGAGACGAAAAGCGCCACCCCCATAAAGATGTACGACGCCGATGGGCTGCCCGTTGCGCCGTTCAGGTACCCGACGAACCACGAACCAAAGAACGAGCCCAGCGCGCCCATGCTGTTGATAAGGGCCATTGCGCCACCCGCGACGTTACGCGGCAGCATTTCCGGAATGATGGCAAAGAATGGACCATACGGGGCGTACATCGCCGCGCCGGCGATCACCAGTAGCGTATACGAGGCCCAGAAGTTATTTGCCCCCACTGCCCACGAACCAATAAAGGCACAGGCAGCGATTAACAGCAGCGGCCAGACGAACAGCTTACGGTTTTGCATTTTGTCCGAGGCCCACGACGCCAGGATCATCGCGACAGTGGCGGCCAGGTAAGGCACGGACGACAGCCAGCCCACTTCCACCATCCCAAGGTTGTCGCCACCGCTTTGGATGATTGACGGCAGCCACAGCACGAAACCGTACACGCCGATGCTCCAGGTGAAGTACTGCATGCACAGCAGCACCACGTTACGTGAGCGGAAGGCTTCACCGTAGTTGCGTACCGCTTTCAGCCCCTGCTGCTCTTTATCCAGCTGCGACTGCAGCGCGGCTTTTTCATCTTCAGAGAGCCATTTGGCCTGCGCCGGTTTGTCTTTCACCAGCACCCACCAGCAGAACGCCCAGATAACCGCCGGGACCCCTTCAATAATGAACATTTCACGCCAGCCGAACGACTGGATCAGATACCCGGAGACCACCGACATCCACAGCACGGTGACCGGGTTGCCGAGGATTAGGAAGGTATTGGCGCGCGAGCGTTCGGATTTGGTAAACCAGTTGCTGATGTAGATCAGCATCGCCGGCATCACCGCCGCTTCCACCACGCCAAGAATAAAACGAATGGCCGCCAGTGCCGGGATGTTATTCACCACCCCGGTGAGTGACGCGCAGCCACCCCAAAGGATCAGGCAGATAAAGATCAGTTTGCGCACGCTACGGCGTTCAGCGTAGATCGCGCCGGGGATCTGGAAAAAGAAGTAACCGAGGAAGAACAGGGCACCCAGCAGCGAGGAGACGCCTTTGGTGATCCCCAGGTCTTCGGTGATGCCTGCGGCAGACGCGAAACTGAAGTTTGCACGGTCGAGATACGCCAGGCTGTACGTGATAAACACGACGGGCATGATGTACCACCAGCGTTTTACTGCATTTGTTGAGCTTTTCATAGGCTTGCCTCTGTGGTTGAGGGAGTCACCGCCGCTGTCTGTAGGGTACAGGGTGGCTTAAACATGTGCGGGGTTTATTCCCCTAACTGCTTCCGGGTAGGTAACCCTTCGCTGTCGCCCTGCACCTGGATCGCCAGTGCGCCAATGGTATTGCCTCGCGAGATGGCCTGCGCCAGGGTTTTGCCCTCCAGCAGGGCGCTGATCACGCCCACGGCAAAGCCATCCCCCGCGCCGACCGTATCGACGACGTTCTCGACCTTCACTGCGGCTATGGCACCTTGCTCGCCGGTGGCCGTTTTATACCAGGCCCCGTCAGCGCCAGTTTTCAGGATCACCGCCTTCACGCCGCGGTTCAGGTAAAAATCGGCAATCCCTTCCGGGGTATTTTTGCCGGTCAGGATGATGCCCTCTTTGACGCCGGGTAACACCCAGTCGGCCTGGAAGGCGAGGTGGTTCAATTTTTCCACCATCTCCGCTTCGCTTTTCCACAGCACCGGGCGCAGATTCGGATCGAATGAGATCGTCTTGCCTGCGGCTTTCATTGCCCCGGCGGCACGGTCGAGCAGGGCGTAAGAGCTGGCAGAGAGTGCCGCTGCGACGCCGCTCAGATGCAGGTGTCGCGCGGCCCTAAACCAGCCCGGCTTGAAATCCTCCTCCGACAGATGGCTGGCGGCAGAGCCTTTACGGAAATACTCGACAATGGGATCGGTTCCATCTTCGACTTTAGATTTGAGCTGAAACCCGGTGGCGTAACGGCCATCCAGGGTGACCCCTGAGGCGTCAATGCCCTCTTTTTTCAGCGAGTCGAGCACAAACTGGCCGAAGCTGTCGGTCCCGACGCGGCTGACCCAGCCGACCTTCAGGCCAAGTCGCGCCAGCCCGGTGGCCACGTTCAGTTCGGCACCGGCCACGCGTTTGATAAAGCGATCGACGTCGCTGAGCTCGCCGGGGCGGGTAGCGACAAACATGGCCATCGCTTCGCCAATGGTGATGACATCCAGAGCGTGTGGCATAGGGTTACTCCTCGCGCAGTAAATTAACGTAGTGACGGGTGACCGCCGTCAGATCGGGCCCTTCCAGCGGAAACTCAATACCGCGAGGGGCATCGGCAGGGAGCGTGTCCAGCAGCGCCTGCCAGCGGGTGTCGTCATTATCCGGCGGCACAGCGCGATACTGCTGCTGATGGGGTACGGCGGCTTTGACGTGGATATAGCTCACGGCAGGTGCCAGATGGCGCGCGGCCTCTTCCGGGGATTCCCCCACCCACAGCCAGTTGCCCATATCAAAGGTCAGGGTGACGGGCAGATTCATTACCCGACAGGCGGCCTTGAAGCGTTGCATCGGGGCCAGCTGGCCGTAGCGCGTCTGGTCATTTTCCACCACCAGGGTCATGCCGGTTTCGTCGAGTAGCGCGCGCAAGGCATCGAGCTGCTGCTTATCGCTGAAGTGGCCGAGGGAGACTTTCAGCCACAGGGCGTTGAGGGTACTGGCTTCGGCAAGGTAGTGGGGCAGCAGGGGGTTGAGCTTGCCGTCCGGGGTAAACAGGGCATCGGGTGCGGAATAGCAGGCCAGCAGGCCGAGCAGCTCGATGGATTGGGCGAGGGTCGGTAAGGCGTCCAGTTCGCCCTCGGTGAATAATTCCCGGCGGATTTCAACGCCATCGGCACCGGCGCCGGCAATGACCGGCAGCATGGCGCGCTGGCCACCGGCTTCACGCACGTTGTCTGCACCATACGCAGCGGTGACAACAATAATTTTTCTGGCCATGGGTAGGCTCCATTACGTAGCTGATAAGCTTTACGCTAGATGGAACCGGTTCCAAAGAAAAGTTCAGGATGTTGGATTTATGATCGCCATCACGAAGGGGCGTTTATCGGGCGGTAGAACCCCGGACGATCAGCTCGCCGGAAAAGACCTGCTCGCGAACGGCATCGTCGGTGCCGTTGATCCGACGCACGACCTGTTCGACGGCAGCAAAACCAATCTGCCAGGTGGGCTGTTTGAGGGTGGTAATCCCCACGCCAGCCAGCTCTGCCCACTCCAGCTCATCAAAGCCCAGCAGGCCGATATCGCTGCCCCAGTGCAGGCCGATACGTTTGAGCGAGCGGGCCACCTGAAGGGTTAAGGCGCCGTTGGCAGAGATCACCGCTTTGCGCATGCCGCGATGGCGGGTATGGAACTGGCGCAGAGCGTTATCCAGCAGGTCCGCTTCATGCAGGGGGATTTCGACGTTTTCGGCAACCACGCCAGCATAGCGCGCCAGGGTGGCGCGAAAGGCGCTCAGGCGCTCGCGGCGGGTATTAACCATCCCCAGCGGTTCGCTGATAAACAGGATCGCTTCAAAACCTTGTTCAATCAGGTGTTCGGTGGCGGTGGTGGCGGCCTGGGTGTTATCCAGCCCGACCACGTCGCAGGCAAAATCCGGGATCTTACGGTCAATCAGCACCATTGGCAGGGCCGACTGCTGCAGGCGGTTGAGCCCCTCTTCACGCATGCCGACGGCGTTGACTACAATGCCTTCCACCTGATAGCTGCGCAGCAGATCGAGATAGTGCAGCTCCTGGTCGAGTTCGTTGTTGGTGTTACACACCAGCGGGGTAAAGCCCTTTTCCCGGCACGCGGCTTCGATGCCGCTCAGCACGTTAACCGAGTAAGGATTGGTGATATCGGCGATGATCAGGCCGATCAGGCGGGTTTTGCCGTGTTTCAGCCCGCGGGCCATCAGGCTTGGGCGATAGTCGAGTTCGGCGATGGCCTGTTCAATACGGGCCAGTAGCGCGTCGGACAGCAGGTGTTTCTCGCCGTTGAGATAGCGGGAGATGCTGGTTTTACCGGTTTTCGCAGCTTTCGCCACATCGCTGATGGTGGGCCGTGTTGATTTGCTCATCGTGGGTTTCCTTGCCTGAGGTGCGCACACCTTAGCGCGAAAACGCCCGGTGGCGCTACGCTTACCGGGCCTGCGATGGGAGGATTTTACTGGGTTGGGCTGAGGGTGATCTCGACGCGGCGGTTCTGCGCTTTGCCTTCTGCCGTGCTGTTGCTGGCGATCGGGTTCGCCGGGCCCATTCCGCTGGCGCGGATGCGAGGCGCCGCTACGCCCTGGGTGATCAGCGAACTGGCCACCGCGTCGGCGCGCTGCTGGGACAGACGCATGTTCAGATCCTGGCTGCCGGTGCTGTCGGTGTAGCCCAGCACGTTCACCGCTGTTTTACCGTATTCTTTGAGCACCATTGCCACGCCGGTCAGCGTGTTGGCACCTGCCGGTTTCAGGGTGGAGCTGTTGCTGTCGAAGGTGACATTATTCGGCATGTTCAGGATGATGTTATCGCCGCTGCGGGTGACGCTTACGCCGGTACCCTGCATTTTTTCGCGCAGCTTCGCTTCCTGCACATCCATGTAATATCCGGCCCCGCCGCCCAGTGCTGCACCGGCTGCTGCGCCAATCAGCGCGCCTTTGCCGCGATCTTTTTTCGAGGAGGAGAGGGCGCCAACGCCTGCGCCCACCAGAGAACCGATGCCGGCGCCAATGCCGGATTTACCCGCTTCACGTTCGCCGGTGTAAGGGTTGGTGGTGCAGCCTGAAACAACCAGTGCGCCGCTCACAACAGCGGCAATCATAAGTACGCTTTTTTTCATCTTCTTTCCTTAAGCTTTTTTATTCTTTGCCACGACGGGCGTGGCAGTTGATTATGACCCGCAGTTATGAAGAAAATTTTGGGGATAACTCTGAAATATGTATCAAATTATCAACAGCCTCGAAGAAGGCTATGAAACCTGCAACGGATAACCAGGAGCGCACGCCGTGACCACTTCAACAAAAACGATTCTGACCGCAGCCCACTGGGGGCCGATGCTGGTTGAGACGGATGGCGACGCGGTGTTGTCTTCCCGCGGGGCGTTGCCCACCCAGCATCCGAACTCGCTGCAAACCGTGGTGCGCGATCAGGTTCACAGCAAAACGCGCGTACGCTGGCCGATGGTGCGTAAGGGCTTTCTCGCCTCGCCAGATAAGCCGCAGGGCGTGCGCGGCCAGGATGAGTTTGTGCGCGTTAGCTGGGACCAGGCGCTGACGCTGATTGATGCTCAGCACCGCCGGATCCGTGATAGCCACGGCCCGGCGTCGATTTTTGCCGGATCCTATGGCTGGCGTTCAAACGGCGTGTTGCACAAGGCGGCGACGCTGCTTCAGCGCTATATGAGCCTGGCGGGCGGCTACACCGGCCATCTGGGGGATTACTCCACCGGTGCGGCACAGGCCATCATGCCGTATGTGGTCGGTGGCAATGAGGTATACCAGCAGCAGACCAGCTGGCCGCTGGTGCTGGAGCACAGCGACGTGGTGGTACTGTGGAGCGCCAATCCGCTCAATACGCTCAAGATTGCGTGGAACGCCAGCGACGAGCAGGGCATTGGGTATTTTGATGCGCTGCGCAAAAGCGGCAAGCGTCTGATCTGCATCGACCCGATGCGCTCTGAAACCATGGATTTCTTCGGCGACAGCGCCGAATGGATCGCCCCGCATATGGGCACCGACGTCGCGCTGATGCTCGGCATTGCCCATACGCTGGTTGAAAATGGCTGGCAGGACGAGGATTTCCTCGCGCGCTGTACCAGCGGGTACGCCCTCTTTGCTGACTACCTGACCGGTGAGTCGGACGGGATCGCCAAAACGGCCGAGTGGGCTGCCGACATCTGTGGCATTGAGGCGGCTAAAATTCGCGAACTGGCAGTCTTGTTCCACGAAAATAACACGATGCTGATGTCCGGATGGGGCATGCAGCGTCAGCAGTTTGGCGAGCAGAAGCACTGGATGCTGGTCACGCTGGCGGCGATGCTCGGCCAGATCGGCACCCCGGGCGGCGGTTTTGGGCTGTCTTATCACTTTGCTAACGGCGGCAACCCGACGCGCCGGGCGGCGGTGCTGGCGTCGATGCAGGGATCGGTACAGGGCGGCGTTGACGCGGTCGATAAAATCCCGGTTGCCCGCATCGTTGAAGCGCTGGAGAACCCGGGCGGGTTTTATCAGCACAACGGCATGGATCGTCACTTCCCGGATATCCGCTTTGTCTGGTGGGCGGGCGGAGCCAACTTTACCCATCATCAGGATACCAACCGCCTGATCCGCGCCTGGCAAAAACCGGAGCTGGTGGTCATCTCGGAGTGCTTCTGGACCGCGGCAGCCAGACATGCTGATATCGTGTTGCCTGCGACCACCTCGTTTGAACGTAACGATATGACGATGACCGGTGATTACAGCAACCAGCATATGGTGCCGATGAAGCGCGTCGTGCAACCGCGCGACGAGGCGCGGGATGATTTTGACGTCTTTGCTGAGCTGAGCGAACGCTGGGAGCAGGGCGGCGGCGAGCGGTTTACGGAAGGCAAAACCGACCTCGACTGGCTGGAGACGTTCTATCAGATTGCCGGGCAGCGTGGCGCAGCGCAGGGCGTGACCCTGGCGCCGTTCGCGCAGTTCTGGGCGGACAATGCCATCGTCGAAATGCCGGAGTCAGAGCAGAATGCGCAGTTTGTCCGCTTCGCCGATTTCCGCCGCGATCCGCTAAATCATCCCCTGAAAACCGAGAGCGGCAAAATAGTGATCCACTCTGAGCGCATCGCCAGCTTCCAGTATGCCGATTGCCCGCCGCACCCGATGTGGCTTGCGCCGGACGAATGGCACGGCAATGCGCTGCCGGATCAGCTGCAGTTGCTCTCTGCCCACCCGGCACATCGTCTGCACAGCCAGCTGAACTACTCCTCCCTGCGTGAACAGTATGCGGTGGGCGGGCGTGAGCCTGTGACCCTGCATCCGCATGATGCTAACGCCCGCGGAATTGCCGATGGTGATGTGGTCCGGGTCTGGAACGGGCGCGGGCAGGTGCTGGCCGGGGCCGTGGTCAGCGACGGGATCAAGCCGGGGGTGATCTGTATTCATCAGGGCGCCTGGCCGGATCTGGATGCGGACAACGGCGGGATTTGTAAGAACGGCGCGGTCAACGTATTGACCAAAGATCTCCCCAGCTCGAAGCTGGGGAATGGCTGCGCCGGAAATACGGCGCTGGCGTGGCTGGAAAAATATCAAGGCCCGACGCTTACTCTGACGGCATTTGATCCGCCTGCCAGCTCATAAGCCAGGTCGGGTGGTGGGTCTCTTCCTGCCAGGCGCTGTTTTCAATACGAAAGCCCTGTGCATGGTAGAAATTCACCGCCCGACTGTTCTTCTGATACACCTCAAGGCTTAACGACGGGTAGCGCTGCTGGACATGGTTGATCAGCGCATGCCCGATACCTCGTCCCGCAAACGCCGGGTCGACAAACAATGCGCCAACAAACATGGACTGCATCACGCTGATAAACCCGCGAAGCTGGCCTGCCTCTTCCCACACCCAGGTCTCTGCCGAGGGCAGATAGACGTCCCTCACGATCGCCTCGCTCTCCTGCCAGTACTGCGCATCGATAAACGGATGGGCGAAAGTGGTGCTCTCCAGCCACAGTTCCAGTAACGGCTCGAGATCGTCATTGAGCCCTTTGCGGATCATGCTGGCCTCCGGGGTGACAGAAGCAGGTGGTGACGTGATCGTTGACCAGCCCGCAGGCCTGCATAAAGGCGTAGCAGATGGTGGAGCCGACGAACTTAAAGCCGCGCTTTTTCAGCGCTTTTGAGAGGGCATCGGAAGCGGGCGTTGAGGCGGCGATCCCGGCGAGCGTCGACGCCTGCGTCACCTGTGGGGTGTTATCGACGAACGACCAGACGAAATCACAGAACCGCTCGCCATTTTCTTCCATCGCCAGATAGGCCCGCGCGTTACCGATAATGGCTTCGATTTTGCCACGGTGGCGAATAATCCCCGCGTCCAGCACCAGCCTGTCGACGTCGTCTGGCGTCATCGCGGCGACGCGGACCGGATCAAACTGATGAAAAGCCCGGCGATAGTTTTCCCGTTTTTTCAGCACCGTTATCCAGGATAACCCGGCCTGCTGGCCTTCAAGACAGATCATCTCAAACAGATTCTTACCGTCAGTTTCCGGGACTCCCCACTCTTTATCGTGATAGTCGATATAGAGCTGATCCTGGCTAACCCAACCACAACGTTGCATCGGTTTTCTCCTTTCCAGGTCGTGAAATCGAAAAATATCAATCGACCCGGCTTGACGTGTTATCTAAAGAGACAATAGTTAATACAGGCTGATACGCAACCACCTTCAGGATGCCACGCGGCCTTTATTAAACAATGACAAATATCGCCGAATTCGGCTCTCCCTGGAGTCGCTTTGATGATGATAAAAAAAATCAGTGGCCACCATGCCGTTACCGGTCTGGTGAGTTTATTTGCCTGCCTGCTATCGGGCCACACAGCATATGCCTGGCAACAGGAATATATCGTTTCAGATACAGAAAGTAATACGACCGAACGTTATACATGGGATGCCGATCACCGACCGCGTTACGAGGATATTCTTGAGGAACGGATCCGTTCTTCGCAGAATATACCCGGCCTGGCGCTGAAAATGCCAGATACGTCACCGCTGGACGCCAGCGGCGCGATGAGCGTGGGCTGGAGTATTCCCATTGCCCGGCACTTTACCACCGGGCCGGTTGCCGGTTGGCACTATGACGGCTCGACGCCCAATATGTATAACGAGTTTGGCGATAGCGTGACGACGCAATCGCTTGTCGATCCGCTGTGGCATGCGAGCATCAGTACGCTCGGCTGGCGTGTCGATACGCGGGTGGGCGATGTGCGTCCATGGGCGCAAATCAGCTACAACCAGCAGTTTGGTGAGAATCAGTGGAAAACGCAGTCCGGACTGGGGCGCATACCGTCGTCAACGCAGTACGGCAATTGGATGGATGTGACGGTTGGGGCCGATATGCTGCTTAATCCGCATATGGCGGCGTATGCTTCCATGTCGCAGGCGGAAAATATGACCACCGGCGAAGATTACCTTTACACCCTTGGCGTCAGCGCTAAGTTTTAAATGTGTCAATTAAGTTGGCGTTGTTAACATCTTTATCACATGAATGGCCTGGCCTGTATCGATAGTAACCACTAACTCGTGCGGGTATCGATGACAGTCCAGGTCATTCATTCCTGAATTTGGGCATTTCATTCCGACCTCTCTGCATTTCATGCCGTTTTACCCCAGGCATTGCGGGGTTTTCGCTATTGTTGTCAGCAGTGAATTTCCCCTTTTTCCTGCAGGACAACTGCCATGAACACATCATCTTATAACCGCACCCGCTGGCTGACCCTTTTTGGCACCATTGTGACGCAATTTGCTCTGGGCTCGGTCTATACCTGGAGCCTGTTCAACAGCGCACTCTCCGATAAGCTCAATGAACCTGTCAGCCAGGTGGCTTTCTCCTTTGGCCTGCTGAGCCTGGGGCTGGCAATCTCTTCCTCTATCGCCGGTAAGTTGCAGGAACGCTTTGGCGTGAAGCGCGTCACTATGGCCTCTGGTGTTCTGCTGGGTGTGGGCTTCTTCCTGACCGCTCATTCCAACAACCTGATGATGCTCTGGCTGAGCGCCGGGGTACTGGTCGGGCTGGCGGACGGCGCGGGTTATTTGCTGACCCTGTCGAACTGCGTGAAATGGTTCCCGGAACGTAAAGGGCTGATTTCCGCCTTTGCGATTGGCTCATATGGCCTCGGCAGCCTGGGCTTTAAGTTCATCGACAGCTATTTACTGTCGGCGGTTGGACTCGAAAAGACCTTTATGATCTGGGGCGCAATCGTGATGGTGATGATTCTGTTCGGTGCGACCCTGATGAAAGATGCGCCACAGCAGCAGGCGCAGTCCGTGAATGGCGTAGTTGAAAACGACTTTACGCTGGCCGAGTCCATGCGTAAGCCGCAGTACTGGATGCTGGCAGTGATGTTCCTGACCGCCTGCATGAGTGGCCTGTATGTGATTGGCGTGGCGAAAGATATCGCCCAGGGGCTGGTTAAACTGGATGCGGCGACTGCCGCCAACGCGGTGACCATCATCTCCATCGCCAACCTTTCGGGTCGCCTGGTGCTGGGTATCCTGTCCGATAAAATCTCCCGTATCCGGGTGATCACTATTGGTCAGGTCGTCTCGCTGGTGGGGATGGCCGCGCTGCTGTTTGCCCCCCTGAACGAAGTGACCTTCTTTGCCGCTATCGCCTGCGTCGCCTTTAACTTCGGCGGCACCATCACGGTCTTCCCGTCGCTGGTGAGCGAGTTCTTCGGTCTGAATAATCTGGCGAAAAACTACGGCGTGATTTATTTAGGCTTCGGTATCGGCAGTATTTGCGGTTCGCTGATTGCGTCCCTGTTCGGTGGGTTCTATGTGACTTTCTGCGTTATCTTCGCTCTGCTGATTATCTCTCTGGCACTTTCCACGACAATTCGTCAGCCCCGGCCAGAAATATACCGCGAAGCACATGCTTAATTAGTACGCTAAGGGCCGGATATTCCGGCCTTTTTTCTGCCCGCCAAAAGTAAAGAACCCACCTCTTGTATGTCATCGGACTTGTTTTTTTGTAAATATTTGCACCAATCACATTCTCTGTTGCCACTTTTTCTCACCGCTGTGGTCTACTTACCGCGCTCAATGTTTTTCTCATAACGAATTCCTTAGCGAAGAATTACCCTGTTTACTTTTTAAACAATAGTAACACGGCTCTATTTACCTTTTTCCAGGTCGCATTAATGAAATATATCAAAGCGATGACGCAACAAAAGCTGAGTTTTATGCTGGCGTTGTACATCGGACTGTTTATGAATGTCGCGGTTTTTTTCCGTCGGTTTGACGGTTATGCGCAAGATTTTACTGCCTGGAAAGGGATTGCTGGGATTGTCGAACTGGTTGCCACCGTGCTGGTGACCTTCTTTTTATTACGCCTGCTGTCGCTGTTCGGACGACGCGTGTGGCGCGTCCTTGCCACGCTGGTGGTGCTGTTCTCGGCGGGTGCCAGCTATTACATGACCTTTATGAACGTGGTCATTGGCTACGGCATTATTGCGTCGGTGATGACCACGGATATCGATCTCTCTAAAGAAGTGGTCGGTCTGCACTTTATTATCTGGCTGGTTTCGGTCAGTGCGCTGCCGCTGATATTCATCTGGAGCAACCGCTGCCGCTATACGCTATTGCGCCAGCTACGTACGCCTGGGCTGCGCATCCGAAGCGTGATGCTGGTTACCCTGGCGGGATTGATGGTCTGGGGCCCGATTCGGCTGCTGGATGTTCAGCAGAAGAAGGTTGAGCGCAGCTCCGGTGTGGATCTGCCGAGCTACGGCGGCGTGGTGGCAAACTCCTATCTGCCTTCCAACTGGATCTCTGCGCTGGGGCTGTACGCCTGGGCGCAGGTGGATGAATCATCGGATAACAAATCGCTGATGAACCCGGCGAAAAAATTCACCTACCAGGCACCTGCCGATCTCGATGATACCTACGTGGTGTTTATTATTGGTGAAACGACGCGCTGGGATCATATGGGCATGCTGGGCTACGGGCGAGATACCACACCGAAGCTGGCACAGGAGAAAAATCTGGTCGCCTTCCGCGGATACTCCTGCGATACCGCCACCAAGCTCTCCTTACGCTGCATGTTCGTGCGTGAGGGCGGGGCAAGCGACAATCCGCAGCGGACGCTTAAAGAGCAAAACATCTTCTCCGTGCTGCGCCAGCTTGGCTTTAGCACTGACCTCTATGCGATGCAAAGCGAAATATGGTTCTACAGCAACACGATGGCCAACAACATTGCCTACCGTGAGCAAATCGGCGCTGAGCCGCGTAACCGCGGTAAGAGCGTTGACGACATGCTGCTCGTTGACGAGATGCAACGCTCGCTGCAGGGCAACCAGAAAGGTAAGCACATGATCATCCTGCATACCAAGGGGTCGCACTATAACTACACCCAGCGTTATCCGCGCAGCTTTGCGAAATGGACGCCGGAGTGTAAGGGCGTGGACAAAGCCTGTAGTAAAGAGGAGATGATCAACTCCTATGACAACTCGGTGACCTATGTGGATCACTTTATTGACAGCGTGATTGATCAGGTGCGCGATAAGAAGGCGATTGTCTTCTATGCCGCCGACCACGGTGAGTCGATCAACGAGAAAGAGCATCTGCACGGTACGCCGCGCAAGATGGCGCCACCGGAGCAGTTCCGGGTGCCAATGATGGTGTGGATGTCGGACAAGTATCTGGAGAACCCGGATAAAGCCAAAATGTTCGCTCAGCTCAAGCAGCAGGCGGATATGAAGGTGGCGCGTCGCCATGTGGAACTGTACGACACCATCATGGGTTGCCTCGGTTACACCTCACCCGACGGTGGGATTAACGAGAACAACAACTGGTGTAAGGTTCCTGACGGTGCAGTGAAGGCCGCGAACTGAAGGCCTGGCGACTTTATCGCCAATTGAATGGCTTTTTTAAAATAAGGGATTGACGGGCGCATACCCCAGCAGTAAGATGCGCTCCGCATTCGGCGAGTAGCGCAGCTTGGTAGCGCAACTGGTTTGGGACCAGTGGGTCGGAGGTTCGAATCCTCTCTCGCCGACCACATTCGAAACCCTGCTCACAGAGCAGGGTTTTTTGCATCTGAAGTTCATGAGGATGAGAATCTCCGGGGAAGGAGGTTCGACCCGAGCGAAGCGAGGGAACGTTGCTTTAGCAACGGCCCGCAGGGCGAGCCACGAAGTGGCGAGTCATCCTCTCTCGCCGACCACATTTAAAAAAGGGCTAACCGTAAGGTTGGCCCTTTTTGCATTTGTCGTCCACAGAAACACCCTGCTTCAACGGTTCATTTTTCACATAACGCTACAAAATACGCCCTACCTCTCGTTCCCCCTGCCTGTTAACGTTTTTGTGACATATTCCATTGTATTTTTTTATATATAGATTGATTTTTTCTGGCGTTACTTATAGATAACCCCAGCATTTTCCCCTGTGCGTTTTAACGTTCACGGCATTAAGTGCGCAGATAATCGCCATTCTGCAAGAAAATTTAAGTCGGTTGAATAAATGTTAATCACTGGTTGTAGCAGATTGTGTAGAGAGTTGTGCTGCATCATGGCGGGTAGCATAAATTTCCCTGCTGAAAATAGCCCCCGCAAGTTTTTTTAATCTTTGTTTACGAATTCTCACACCTGGCGTAAATCCCCGTCACCTGTATTGACGTTTTCACATTCTGTTGACAGATTGTAGGGCACGAGGGGCACTTCAGGGAGGATCTGCGCTGCAACTCAGTCGCTCTTCTGAACGGAATCTCCATCCCTTATAACGCCTTAGGGCAGCACCGACCGGACCGGGTAAAAAACAAATTAAAGGTCAGGCGGAGTAACACAACAAACATCACAATGGAGCCGAATAATAATGAGTATTTCCTTGAAGAAGTCAGGGATGCTGAAGCTTGGTCTGAGCCTGGTGGCAATGACTGTGGCTGCGGGCGTACAGGCAAAAACCCTGGTCTACTGTTCTGAAGGCTCGCCGGAAGGCTTTAACCCACAGCTCTTTACCTCTGGTACAACGTACGACGCTAGCTCCGTACCTATCTATAACCGTCTGGTTGAATTCAAAATCGGTACCACGGAAGTGATTCCGGGTCTGGCGGAGAAGTGGGAAGTCAGCGAAGACGGTAAAACCTATACCTTCCACCTGCGTCAGGGCGTGAAGTGGCAGGACAGCAAAGATTTCAAACCTACGCGTGAGCTGAATGCCGACGACGTGGTGTTCTCCTTCGACCGTCAGAAAAATGCCCAGAACCCGTACCACAAAGTCTCTGGCGGCAGCTATGAGTACTTCGAAGGGATGGGCCTGCCTGATCTGATCAGCGAAGTGAAAAAAGTGGACGATAAAACCGTTCAGTTCGTGCTGAGCCGTCCGGAAGCGCCATTCCTGGCTGACCTGGCCATGGACTTCGCCTCTATTCTGTCTAAAGAATACGCGGACAACATGCTGAAAGCCGGTACGCCGGAGAAAGTGGATCTGAACCCAATCGGTACCGGTCCATTCCAGCTGCAGCAGTACCAGAAAGACTCCCGTATTCTGTACAAAGCGTTCGAAGGTTACTGGGGCACCAAGCCACAGATCGACCGCCTGGTCTTCTCCATCACGCCTGACGCATCTGTGCGTTACGCCAAGCTGCAGAAGAACGAGTGCCAGGTGATGCCGTACCCGAACCCGGCAGACATCGCGCGTATGAAGCAGGACAAAAACATCACCCTGCACGAGCAGGCTGGCCTGAACGTCGGCTACCTCTCTTTCAACACCGAGAAGAAACCGTTTGATGATGTGAAAGTGCGTCAGGCGCTGACCTACGCGGTGAACAAAGACGCGATCATCAAAGCGGTTTATCAGGGCGCGGGCGTTGCAGCGAAAAACCTGATCCCACCAACAATGTGGGGCTATAACGACGACGTGAAGGATTACACCTACGACGTCGAGAAAGCGAAAGCACTGCTGAAAGAAGCCGGTCAGGATAAAGGCTTTACCGTTGAGCTGTGGGCGATGCCAGTACAGCGTCCGTACAACCCGAACGCTCGCCGTATGGCTGAGATGGTTCAGGCTGACTGGGCTAAAATCGGCGTTCAGGCCAAGATCGTCACTTACGAGTGGGGCGAGTACCTGAAGCGTGCTAAAGCAGGTGAACACCAGGCTGTAATGATGGGCTGGACCGGGGACAATGGGGATCCGGACAACTTCTTCGCCACCCTGTTCAGCTGTGATGCAGCAAAACAAGGTTCTAACTACTCTCGCTGGTGCTACAAGCCGTTTGAAGATCTGATTCAGCCGGCACGTGCGACCGACGACCACAACAAGCGTATCGAACTGTACAAACAGGCTCAGGTTGTGATGCATGACCAGGCGCCAGCGCTGATCGTGGCTCACTCCACCGTGTACGAGCCAGTGCGTAAAGAAGTTAAAGGCTACGTGGTTGATCCACTGGGCAAACACCACTTCGAAAACGTATCAATTGAATAATTAAAAGTAACGCCAGGCGGCGCTGCGTTTGCATTGGCCTACAAACCGTAGGCCGGGTAAGCGTAGCGTCACCCGGCAGCAGTGCTTTATCCCCTTTGAGTTCTGTGGGGATAAGATTTGTGAGCAATAAAGACGTCATGCCAGCAGGCATGCGTCATTAGAGAGAATCCGGGTTATGTTGCAGTTCATCCTCCGACGTCTGGGGTTAGTTATCCCCACGTTTATCGGTATCACCCTTCTCACCTTTGCCTTCGTCCATATGATCCCCGGCGACCCGGTAATGATTATGGCAGGTGAGCGTGGAATTTCGCCTGAGCGTCATGCACAACTGTTGGCCGAGTTGGGTCTGGATAAGCCCATGTGGCAACAGTATCTCCACTATATCTGGGGCGTGCTGCATGGTGATTTGGGTATTTCGCTGAAAAGCCGTCTTCCGGTGTGGGAAGAGTTCGTGCCGCGCTTTAAAGCGACGCTTGAACTCGGTGTCTGCGCCATGATGTTTGCCGTCGCCGTTGGTATTCCGGTGGGCGTGCTGGCTGCGGTAAAACGCGGCTCAATCTTTGACCACACTGCTGTGGGTCTGGCCCTGACCGGCTACTCCATGCCTATCTTCTGGTGGGGCATGATGCTGATTATGCTGGTGTCGGTGCAATGGAACCTGACGCCGGTCTCCGGGCGCGTCAGCGACATGGTGTTCCTGGATGATTCGAATCCGCTGACCGGCTTTATGCTAATCGACACGGCTATCTGGGGCGAAGAGGGCAACTTTATTGACGCGCTGGCGCATATGATTTTGCCTGCCATGGTGCTGGGTACGATCCCGCTGGCGGTGATTGTGCGTATGACCCGCTCGTCGATGCTGGAAGTACTGGGTGAGGATTACATCCGTACCGCCCGCGCCAAAGGGTTGACCCGTATGCGCGTGATCATCGTGCATGCGCTGCGTAACGCCATGCTGCCGGTTGTGACCGTTATCGGTTTGCAGGTGGGTACGTTGCTGGCGGGTGCGATCCTGACGGAAACCATCTTCTCCTGGCCGGGGCTGGGCCGCTGGCTGATTGACGCATTGCAACGCCGTGATTACCCGGTAGTGCAGGGCGGTGTACTGCTGGTGGCGACGATGATTATTCTCGTCAACCTGCTGGTCGATTTGCTGTACGGCGTGGTGAACCCGCGTATTCGTCATAAGAAGTAAGGGGCCATCATGTCACAAGTTTCTGGAAATAAAGTGGTCGCTGCACCGGTGCCAATGACGCCGCTGCAGGAGTTCTGGCACTACTTCAAACGTAATAAAGGCGCGGTTGTCGGTCTGGTGTATGTCACCATCATGATCATCATCGCGGTATTTGCGAACTTTCTTGCACCCTATAACCCGGCGGATCAGTTCCGCGACATGCTGCTGGCGCCGCCGGCCTGGCAGGAGGGTGGGACCTTTGCTCATCTTCTGGGTACCGACGATGTGGGCCGCGATGTGCTGTCCCGTCTGATGTACGGTGCGCGTCTGTCGCTGCTGGTCGGTTGTCTGGTGGTGGTGCTCTCGCTGATTCTGGGCGTGGTTCTCGGGCTGGTCGCAGGCTACTTCGGGGGCCTGGTCGACAACATCATCATGCGTGTCGTCGACATCATGCTGGCGCTGCCCAGCCTGCTGCTTGCGCTGGTACTGGTGGCGGTCTTCGGTCCGTCTATCGGCAACGCTGCATTGGCCCTGACGTTCGTGGCACTCCCCCACTATGTGCGCTTAACCCGCGCGGCGGTGCTGGTGGAAGTGCATCGCGACTATGTCACTGCGTCCCGCGTGGCGGGAGCTGGCGCACTGCGTCAGATGTTCGTCAATATTCTTCCAAACTGCCTTGCGCCCCTGATTGTTCAGGCATCGCTCGGCTTCTCTAACGCCATTCTCGATATGGCTGCTCTTGGCTTCCTTGGCATGGGTGCGCAACCGCCAACACCGGAGTGGGGCACGATGCTCGCCGACGTGTTGCAGTTCGCGCAAAGCGCATGGTGGGTCGTGACCTTCCCGGGTCTGGCGATCCTGCTGACGGTGCTGGCATTTAACCTGATGGGTGATGGTCTGCGTGATGCACTTGATCCCAAACTGAAGCAGTAAGAGGCACGAGATGGCGTTATTAAATGTAGATAAATTATCGGTGCACTTCGGTGACGTTGGCTCCGAGTTTCGCGCCGTAGATCGTGTTAGCTACAGCGTAAATCAGGGTGAAGTGGTGGGCATCGTCGGTGAATCCGGTTCCGGTAAATCGGTGAGCTCGCTGGCGATCATGGGATTGATTGATTATCCCGGGCGCGTAATGGCGGAAAGCCTTGAGTTTAACGGTCAGGATCTGAAGCGCATTTCGGAAAAAGAGCGCCGCCAGCTGGTGGGCGCCGAAGTGGCGATGATTTTCCAGGACCCGATGACCAGTCTTAACCCATGCTACACCGTCGGTTTCCAGATTATGGAAGCCATCAAGGTGCATCAGGGCGGTAACAAGAAAACCCGACGTCAGCGGGCGATTGACCTGCTGACCCAGGTCGGGATCCCCGATCCGGGCTCACGTCTGGATGTTTATCCGCACCAGCTTTCCGGTGGGATGAGCCAGCGCGTGATGATCGCGATGGCGATTGCCTGTCGTCCAAAGCTGCTGATCGCCGATGAACCGACGACCGCGCTGGACGTGACCATTCAGGCGCAGATCATTGAGCTGCTGCTGGAGCTGCAGCAGAAAGAGAACATGGCGCTGATCCTGATCACCCATGACCTGGCGTTGGTGGCCGAAGCGGCGCATAAAATTATCGTGATGTATGCAGGGCAGGTGGTCGAAACCGGCAAGGCGACGGATATCTTCCGCGCGCCGCGCCACCCGTATACTCAGGCTCTGCTGCGCGCATTGCCGGAATTTGCCCAGGACAAGGCGCGTCTGGCTTCGCTGCCGGGCGTGGTGCCGGGCAAGTATGACCGTCCAATGGGCTGTCTGCTGAACCCGCGCTGTCCGTATGCGACCGACAAATGCCGTACCGATGAGCCAGAGCTGTATACCCTCAACGACGGCCGTCAGTCAAAATGCCACTACCCACTCGATGACGCCGGGAGGCCTACACTATGAGTAAGCAAGAGGCCACCCTGCAGCAGCCACTGCTTCAGGCGATCGATCTGAAAAAACACTACCCGGTGAAGAAGGGGCTGTTTGCACCTGAACGTCTGGTGAAAGCGCTAGACGGTGTCTCCTTTACCCTGGAGCGCGGGAAGACGCTGGCGGTAGTAGGGGAGTCCGGCTGTGGGAAGTCCACGCTGGGTCGTCTGTTGACCATGATTGAAATCCCGACCGGGGGCGAGCTGTACTATCAGGGGCAGGATCTGCTCAAGCACGATCCCAACGCGCAGAAGCTGCGTCGGCAGAAAATCCAGATTGTGTTCCAGAACCCGTACGGTTCTCTGAACCCGCGTAAGAAAGTGGGACAGATTCTGGAAGAGCCGCTGCAGATTAATACCGAGTTGAGCAAAGAGCAGCGGCGCGAGAAAGCACTGGCGATGATGGCGAAGGTGGGGCTCAAGACCGAGCACTACGATCGCTATCCGCATATGTTCTCTGGCGGCCAGCGTCAGCGTATTGCTATCGCCCGCGGTCTGATGCTCGATCCGGACGTGGTGATTGCCGATGAACCGGTTTCTGCACTCGACGTTTCCGTACGTGCGCAGGTACTGAACCTGATGATGGATCTGCAGCAGGATTTAGGCCTGTCGTATGTCTTCATCTCTCACGACCTGTCCGTGGTGGAGCACATTGCCGATGAAGTGATGGTGATGTATCTGGGACGCTGCGTGGAGAAGGGGACAAAAGATCAGATCTTTAATAACCCGCGCCATCCTTATACTCAGGCATTACTCTCTGCCACCCCGCGTCTGAACCCGGATGAACGTCGTGAGCGTATTAAACTGACCGGTGAACTGCCAAGCCCGCTCAATCCACCGCCGGGATGTGCATTCAATGCCCGCTGCCGTCGTCGCTTTGGGCCGTGCACGCAGCTGCAGCCGCAGTTAAAAGACTACGGTGGACAGCTGGTGGCCTGCTTTGCCGTCGATCAGGATGAGAACGGCGAAAAGCCTCAGGTGTAAGCAATAAAAAAACCGGCGATAATCGCCGGTTTTTTGATGTCTGCTTAACCCCTATTTCCGCAGGCGGATCTGGTCGACAGCGTGCTTCTCACTCTTGGTAAGGATCAGGCTGGCGCGTTCACGCGTCGGGAGGATGTTCTCTTTCAGGTTCACGTAGTTGATCTCATTCCACAGCGACGTTGCCACGTTAACGGCTTCTTCTTCCGAGAGCTGAGCGTAGTTATGGAAGTAGGAGTCAGGATCCGTAAAGGCCCCTTCGCGGAACTTAAGGAAACGATTGATATACCAGTTTTGCAGCAGGTCTTCTGGCGCATCGACATAAATAGAGAAATCGACAAAGTCAGAAACGAACACATGATGCGGGTCATGTGGATAATCCATCCCGCTCTGCAGGACATTTAATCCTTCCAGAATCAGAATATCGGGCTGCACCACCGTTTTATCCCCGTCCGGGATGCGATCATAAATCAGGTGCGAATAGACCGGCGCGGTTACATTCGGTGCGCCAGATTTCAGATCCGAGACGAATTTCACCAGACGGTGCATATCGTAAGAGAGCGGGAAGCCCTTCTTCTTCATCAGGCCGCGTTCTTTTAATACTTCATTTGGGTGCAGGAAGCCGTCGGTGGTGATTAACTCCACGCTGCGGTGTTCCGGCCAGCGGCTCAGCAGCGCCTGGAGCACGCGCGCGGTGGTACTTTTGCCCACGGCTACGCTGCCGGCAATGCTGATGATATAAGGAATGCGCTGCCCGTTGGTTCCGAGGAACTGCTCCAGTACGGCCTGACGGCGAAGGTTGGAGCTTATATAGAAATTCAGCAAACGCGATAAAGGCAGGTATATTTCTGCCACTTCTTCCAGCGACAGGTCTTCGTTTATCCCTTTTAACCGTGCGATTTCGCCTTCTGTCAGGGTCATCGGCACGGAATCACGCAGAGCAGCCCACTGGCTGCGGCTAAACTGGAGATAAGGCGTCATTAACGTTTGCTCTTTTTTGCTCATCAGCATGCTTCAGTGAGCCATCACTTCCCACAGTAGAGGCTAGCCATGCGGGGTATGGCACATCTAGTAGTTAATTTTGGACAATGCGCAGGAGGGTAACATCAGATGAGAGGAATAATAAGAAAAAAAGTCGCTAACTGATGCGTAACGCAGGAATCCTCCCGCCCACGGTTTAGGCCCTTTTCAGGGGGTAAATGACGGATATTTGTCCGCTTCTGCCTGGAATTACAGCGTTTACCCCTCTCTTCGCATAAAATATGAGCGAACGCACGATTTATGCGAATTTTTAGTTGCATGAATCTGCGGGTCTCCCTAAAATGCGCGCTACTTGATGCCGACTTAGCTCAGTAGGTAGAGCAACTGACTTGTAATCAGTAGGTCACCAGTTCGATTCCGGTAGTCGGCACCATCAAGTCCGGTGGGGTTCCCGAGCGGCCAAAGGGAGCAGACTGTAAATCTGCCGTCACAGACTTCGAAGGTTCGAATCCTTCCCCCACCACCACTTTCTGGCAGCGT